>NZ_LEKR01000001.1:0-236154 GCF_001580555.1 Stenotrophomonas sp. DDT-1 | reverse complement strand
GGCGTCGCGCAGCAGCAGTGCAACTGCTTCGCGTTCGGGCAGGGTCTTGCTGGGCTTGGGCGTGGGCAGTTCAGCGGTGCGGCCTTCGCGCCGCGCCACGCATGCGTCCTGCAGCGGGCAGATCACGCAGGCCGGCTTGGCCCGGCTGCATACCGTCGCGCCCAGGTCCATCTGCGCCTGGGTGTAATCGGCCATGCGCCCGGCCGGCACCTGCGCGACGTGCGCCTCGGCAATCGCCCACAGTTGTTTCTCGATGGCCGGCAGGCCGGGAAAGCCGTCGATGCCGTGGTAGCGGCTGAGCACGCGCTTGACGTTGCCGTCGAGAATCGCGAACCGCTCGTTCCAGGCCTGGCTGAGGATCGCACCGGCGGTGCTGCGGCCGATGCCGGGCAGGGCATGCAATGCATCGAAGTCGCGCGGCAGGTCGCCGTCGTGCAGTTCCACGCAGCGCTTTGCCGCGGCATGCAGATTGCGTGCACGGGCGTAGTAGCCGAGCCCGGCCCACTGCGCCATCACTGCGTCATTGCTGGCGGCAGCGAGGTCGGGCAGGGTCGGGAAGTGCTGCAGGAACCGCTGGAAGTACGGGATGACCGTAGCCACCTGGGTCTGCTGCAGCATGATTTCCGACAGCCAGACCCGATAGGGGCTGCGCGGGTGCTGCCAGGGCAGGTCATGGCGACCGTGGTCGTCGAACCAGTGCAGCAGGCGGGCGACGAAGTCGTCTTCCTGGGCAGTGTCGGCGCTTGCGTGCGGCTGGCGGGGCATGAGTGTTCCGGAAGGAGGCAGCCACCCATGGGGTGGCTCTGCTTCGCCCTGGTGGAGCCACCCATGGGTGGCTGCACCAGATTGCGGTGGCTGCGCGATCTATCAGGCGCCCAATGCTTCGGGCAGCAGGGCGTCGACGAAGGCTTCCGGGTCGAACACGCGCAGGTCTTCCGGGCGCTCGCCAATGCCGGCGAAGCGGATCGGAATGCCGAACTCGCGGGCCAGTGCGAACACCACGCCGCCCTTGGCGGTGCCGTCCAGCTTGGTCACCACCAGGCCGGTCACGTTCACTGCGGCATTGAACTGGCGCAGCTGCGACAGCGCGTTCTGGCCGGTGGTGCCGTCGATCACCATCAGCACTTCGTGCGGGGCGGTGGGGTCGATCTTGCCGAGCACGCGGCGGATCTTGCCCAGCTCGTTCATCAGCCCGGACTGGGTGTGCAGGCGGCCGGCGGTATCGGCGATCAGCACCGAGGTGCCGCGGGCCTTGCCGGCCTGCAGCGCGTCGAATGCCACCGAAGCGGCATCGGCGTTCTGCCCCTGCGCGACCACGGCCACGCCGTTGCGCTCGCCCCAGGCCTGCAGCTGGGCCACGGCGGCGGCGCGGAAGGTATCGCCGGCAGCCAGCATCAGGCTGTGGCCGTCATCCTTGAAGCGCTTGGCCAGCTTGCCGATGGTGGTGGTCTTGCCGACGCCGTTGACGCCGACGGTGAGCACCACGAAGGGCTTGGCGTTGCGGTCGATCACCAGCGGCTTGGCCACCGGCTGCAGGATCGCGATCAGCTCGGCGCGCAGCGCGGCCAGCAGCGCATTGGCGTCGGCGAACTCGCGCGACTTCATGCGCTTGCGCAGGCCCTCGACCAGATCGGTGGTGGCGCCCACGCCGACGTCGGCGGTGATCAGGGCGGTTTCCAGCTCGTCCAGCAGATCGTCGTCGAGCTTGGGGTTGCGCGAGAACAGGCCGCCGAAGCTGCGCGCGATGACGCTGTTGCGCAGGCGTTCGCGCCAGCCGGGCTTGCCGGCGGGCGCCGGCGGGGCATCCACCAGCGCCGGCAGGTCGGTGGCCGGGGCGGTTGGTTCCTCGACCGGAATGACCGGAGCCAGAGGAGCCAGCACAGCGGCCGCAGCGAGCGCTTCAGCCTGGACGTCCTCGGACGCGGTGGCCGGCTGCGCAGCTGGCACGGCAGGCACTTCGGCGACGGGGGCCTGTACGGCGACGGTGGCCGGTTCCGGTGCCTTGGCTTCGACCACCGCGGCGGTGGGTGCGTCTTCGGCCGGGGCGGCCGACGGGAACGCCGCCGCCAGCTCTTCAGCCGAGTAGTGCTGGGTCTTGGGCGCCTCCGTGGTGGGGGCATCCTGGGGCTTCTTGCGGCGGAAAAAACTGAGCATTGGCAAAAGGCGCTGAAATCAGAGGGATATGCTACCACTCGGGCCTGTCGGGCCGATGTGGACTCAAGGTCGCGGCCGGCCGGCCGCTAACCGGTCCGGAGGGTTGCGCGGAGCGGCCCGGAGACCGCCATGAACAACGTGATGGGAATCGCCCTAGGCGGCATGCGTGCGGCCCAGCAGGGCGTGCAGGTGGCAGCGCACAACGTGGCCAATCTGGCGACCCCCGATGCGCAGCGCCTGCAGTTGCAGCGCGGTGCCACTGGACAGGGCGGGGTGCAGGCCTCGGTGACTGCCGCCGGCGCCGATGTCGGTGCACCGCTGGGAGATCTGCTGGCGGCGAAAGCCGAGGTAGTGGCCTTCGCCGCCAATGCCTCGGTGATCCGCCGCCAGGACCAGATGCTGGGCTCGCTGCTGGATCGCGAAGCCTGAACCCCCTCCGCAGGCGCGAACCGCCGCCCCTGGTGGGTGCCAACCTTGGTTGGCACGCTTTTGGGGCGCCAACCAAGGTTGGCCTCTACCAAGGCACCGCCGGGCCATGCCCGGCGACCACCGCCTCGATCAGGCCGACAGCTCCAGCAGCAGTTTGTTCAGGCGCGCCACGTAGGCGCCCGGGTCCTTCAGGCTGTCACCGGCGGCCAGTGCGGCCTGGTCGAACAGCACCCGGCCGAGGTCGTCGAAGCGCGCGCCATCGGCTTCGGCGTCGAGCTTGGCGATCAGCGGATGGCCCGGGTTGATCTCCAGCACCGGCTTGCTGTCCGGCACCTTCTGCCCGCTGGCTTCCAGGATCTGGCGCATCTGCAGGCCCAGGTCCTGCTCGCCGATGGCCAGCACCGCCGGCGAATCGGTCAGGCGGTGCGACACGCGCACCTCGGCCACTTCGTCACCCAGGACCGTCTTGAGCCGCTCGACCAGGCCCTGCTTGTCCTTTGCTGCCGCTTCCTGTGCCTGCTTGTCCGCATCGGTTTCCAGTGCGCCCAGGTCGAGATCGCCACGGGCGATGTCGACGAAGCCCTTACCGTCGAAATCGGTCAGGTAGCCCATCAGCCACTCGTCGATGCGGTCGGTCAGCAGCAGCACTTCCACGCCCTTCTTGCGGAACACTTCCAGGTGCGGGCTGTTGCGTACCTGGCTGTAGCTCTCGCCGGTGAGGTAGTAGATCTTGTCCTGGCCTTCGGCCATGCGGCCGATGTAATCGGCCAGCGACACGCTCTGCGCATCGCCGTCGCCGCGGGTGGAGGCGAAGCGCAGCAGGCCGGCCACCTTCTCGCGGTTGTTGTAGTCCTCGGCCGGGCCTTCCTTCAGCACCTGGCCGAACTCCTTCCAGAACGTGGCGTACTGCTCGGGCTTGTCGGTGGCCAGCTTCTCCAGCATGTCCAGCGAACGCTTGGTCAGCGCCGATTTCATCGAATCGATGACCGGGCCGGACTGCAGGATCTCGCGCGAGACGTTCAGCGACAGGTCGTTGGAATCGACCACGCCCTTGATGAAGCGCAGGTACAGCGGCAGGAACTGCTCTGCCTGGTCCATCACGAACACGCGCTGCACGTACAGTTTCAGGCCCTTGGGCGCATCGCGGTGGTACAGGTCGAACGGCGCGCGGCCGGGCACGTACAGCAGCGAGGTGTACTCCAGCTTGCCCTCGACCTTGTTGTGGCTCCACGCCAGCGGGTCGCTATGGTCGTGCGCTACGTGCTTGTAGAACTCGGTGTACTCGGCGTCGCTGATCTCGGTGCGCGGGCGGGTCCACAGCGCGCTGGCGCGGTTGACGGTCTCCCACTCGACGGCGGCGCCTTCTTCACCTTCCTTCGGCATCTGGATCGGCAGGCCGATATGGTCCGAGTACTTCTTGAGGATGCTGCGCAGGCGCCAGCCATCGGCGAAGTCGTGCTCGCCTTCCTTCAGGTGCAGCACGATGCGGGTACCGCGCTCGGCCTTGTCGACGGTGGCCACTTCGAAATCGCCTTCGCCACGCGAGCTCCAGCGCACGCCTTCGGCTGCAGCCAGGCCGGCGCGGCGCGAGGTCACTTCCACTTCGTCGGCGACGATGAAGGCGCTGTAGAAGCCGACGCCGAACTGGCCGATCAGCTGCGAATCCTTCTTCTGGTCGCCGGACAGCTGCCGCAGGAAGTCGCCGGTGCCGGACTTGGCGATGGTGCCGAGGTGGGCGATGGCTTCGGCGCGGCTCATGCCAATGCCGTTGTCTTCGATGGTGATGGTGTGGGCGGCGGCGTCGAAGCTGACGCGCACGCGCAGCTCGCTGTCGCCTTCCAGCAGCGCCGGCTGGGTCAGGGCCTCGAAGCGCAGCTTGTCGGCGGCGTCGGCAGCGTTGGAGACCAGCTCGCGCAGGAAGATTTCCTTGTTGGAGTACAGCGAGTGGATCATCAGCTGCAGCAGCTGCTTGACTTCGGTCTGGAAGCCAAGGGTTTCGGTCTGGGTGGTCTCGGTCATCGATAGGGCTCCATGTGCAATGCCGCGCCAGCGCGTGCGGCCTCGCCAAGGGGTAGGGATGATTGTCCCGAAATCAAGGGGCTGGTCGGGCAGGGCTTGCAGCCCTGCACCTGCAGAGGCCGATGGAACAGCAACAGCAACAGCAACAGCGGGTATTCCGTGGGATGGCGGGGTGGTGTGGGTTGGCAGGACACGCCGTAAACCCGTCCATGGGGGCTCGATGGCGCCATCCATGGCGCCAACGGTCCTGCCAACCCACACCGCCCCGCCTCTGACAGGTTCACTCGGCTGTTGGTAGGTGTCGACCTTGGTCGACACATCTGTCAGATATCGAAATAAAACTGGCCTGTATGTCGAGCATCGGATCGCGTCTGGGGTGGGGCCCCCTGAGTCAGGGGGCGGCCGCGAAGCGGCGGGGGTGTGGAAGCTGGTCAGTGGGGCCCGCGTTTCGCGCAGCGAAGCGTGGGAGCGACAGCGCGCATGCGTTGGCGCGTCCCCGGGCGCCGCCCGGCCGAACTACAATCCCGCTCATGGTGAATTTCTCGAATGAACCCCGCCGGGGGCGCCGGTGAGCGGCCGCGGGGGCAATGACGGCCAGGTCCGCATCATCGGCGGTCGCTGGCGCAATACCCGCCTGCCGGTGCCGACCCTGCCGGGACTGCGGCCCAGCAGCGATCGTGTGCGCGAAACCCTGTTCAACTGGCTGATACCCAAGCTCGGCGGGGCCCGTGTGCTGGACCTGTTCGCCGGCAGCGGCGCATTGGGCCTGGAAGCGGTCTCGCGCGGTGCCGCCCACGCCACCCTGGTCGAGCGCGATGCGCAGCTGGGACGCAACCTGACCGCCGCCGTGGCCAAGCTGCAGGCCAGCGACCAGATCAGCGTCGTGCAGGCCGATGCCCTGCGCTGGCTGCAGGGTGCGCCCGCGCAGCAGGCCGATCTGGTGTTCATCGACCCGCCATTCGCCGATGGCCTGTGGCAGGACGTGCTGGCCCAGCTGCCGCGGCACCTGACCGCCGACGCCTGGCTGTACCTGGAGTCGCCGGCCGGCCACGTGCCGGTGCTGCCGCAGGGCTGGCTGCTCCACCGTGAGGGCGGCACCCGTGAGGTGCGCTTTGCCCTGTACCGCCGTGCCACTGCTACACTTTGACCTCATCTGAACATCTGCTACCGCCCATGACCGTGGCCAACCGCCGCATCGCCGTCTATCCCGGCACGTTCGACCCGATCACCAACGGTCACATCGACCTTGTGAGCCGGGCCGCGCCGCTGTTCGAAAAGGTCGTGGTCGGCGTGGCGCAGAGCCCGTCGAAGGGCCCGGCGCTGCCGCTGGAACAGCGCGTGCTGCTGGCGCGTGGCGCCCTGGCCCACCATGGCAATGTCGAAGTCATCGGCTTCGATACCCTGCTGGCCCATTTCGTACGCTCGGTCCAGGGTGGGGTGCTGCTGCGCGGCCTGCGCGCGGTGTCCGACTTCGAGTACGAATTCCAGATGGCCAGCATGAACCGCCACCTGATTCCCGAGGTCGAGACCCTGTTCCTGACCCCGGCCGAGCAGCACAGCTTCATTTCGTCCTCGCTGGTCCGCGAGATCGCGCGCCTGGGCGGCGACGTGTCCGGTTTCGTGCCGGCCGCGGTGCTCGAAGCCCTGCGCAAGGTCCGCGAAGCGAAGGCGGCACAGTCGTAAGCCCGCCGTACCTGCACCCCATCACGTACAACACCACGCACCATTCCGGGAGGAAATCCATGAACACCACCATGCGCGCGATGCTGATCGCTTCGTTGGCCCTGGCCTTCACCGCCTGCAAGAAGGAAGAGGCCGCTCCGGTCGACGAGGCCAAGCAGGCCCTGGTCGCTCCGTCCAAGGACGACGATGCCGGCTGGAAGAAGTACCTGCAGGAAGTGGCGATCCAGAACATGGGCAACATCACCAACAGCCCGTTCCTGTACTACCTCTCCCCGGAATCGGACCCGGACTTCCAGGCCAAGTATGAGCGCCAGACCGAGAGCGCGACCCAGGCCGTGGCCCGTGGCGTGCAGCCGGGCAACATGCTGGCCTTCGGTTCGTCGGCCTCGGGCAAGATGGCTGACATGATCCAGGCCGTGTTCAAGGACGTGTCGCCGGATTCGATGAAGGGCGTGCGCGTCGTCTTCATCGGCCAGTCGGCCGACAACGCCCGCGTGCAGGCGGCGATCCAGCCGACCGGCGCCGAGTACATTTTC
Organism: Stenotrophomonas sp. DDT-1; assembly: GCF_001580555.1. NCBI lineage: Bacteria > Pseudomonadati > Pseudomonadota > Gammaproteobacteria > Lysobacterales > Lysobacteraceae > Stenotrophomonas > Stenotrophomonas sp. DDT-1. The sequence continues at coordinate 229,333 of NZ_LEKR01000001.1, read as the reverse complement.
GTCGAAGCCAAGTAATACCGAGCCATGGCGGCCATGCCCCGGCATGGCCCGGGCGGCGCCCCGCAAGGGTGCCGCTGATGACCTGACCGGCCCGCGCGCCCGCGCTGGCCGGTCCTTTGTCCCAAGGCGCGGGCGAGGAGTATCGCCATGTCGCTGAAAATCAACGAGCTCTGCGTCAACTGCGACGTCTGCGAGCCGGCCTGCCCGAACCAGGCCATTGCGATGGGTGAAACCATCTACGTGATCGACCCTGCGCGCTGCACCGAATGCGTGGGTCATTTCGACGAGCCACAGTGCGTGGTCGTCTGCCCGGTCGAGTGCATCGACCCGGATCCGGAGATCGTGGAAACGGAAGACCAGCTGCTGGCCAAGCTGCGCCAACTGCAGCACGATCACCCCGAACTCTATGCGGAGCCCCCATCCGAATGAAGACGCTGATCGTCCGCCCCCTGTTGCTGCTCGGCCTGCTGCTGAGTCCGATCGCCTGGGCCGACAGCCCGGCCCGTGCCGAGCGCCCCGACGGCGCAGCCATTGCCAGCGGCCACGCGCTGGCCACCCAGGCCGGTATCGACATCCTGGCGCAGGGCGGCAACGCCTTCGATGCTGCGGTGGCGGTGTCGTCCACGCTGGCGGTGGTCGAGCCGATCAGTTCCGGTCTGGGCGGTGGGGGCTTCTTCCTGCTGCATGACGCGGCTACCGGCAAGGACGTGATGCTGGACGCGCGCGAGACCGCGCCGGCGGCGGCCACGCCGCAGGCCTTCCTCGACAAGCAGGGCAACCTCGACCGCGACCGCTCGGTCAACGGTGCCTGGTCGGCGGGTATTCCCGGCCTGCCTGCGGCGCTGGTCGAACTGTCGGCCCGGCACGGCAAGCTGCCGTTGTCGGCCTCGCTGCAGCCGGCGATCCGCATCGCACGCGAAGGCTTCCCGGTGTACGACCGCATGGCCAAGGGCTACGCGTCGCGCCGTGAAGTGATGGAGCGCTATCCCGGCACGCGTGAAGTCTATCTGCGCAACGGCAAGCCGATCGCCAGCGGTGACCTGTTCAAGCAGCCGGAGCTGGCGCAGACGCTGGAGCGCCTGGCCGCTGGAGGTTTCGACGGCTTCTACAAGGGCCAGACCGGAAAGCTGTTGCTGGCGGGCGTCAAGCAGGCCGGTGGCAAGTGGACCGCCGAAGAGCTGGCCGGCTATCGCGTGAAGCAGCGCGAACCGATCGTGTTCAACTACAACGGCTGGAAGATCACCACCGCGCCGCCGCCGTCGTCCGGTGGCATCGCGCTGGCCAGCATGCTGCAGATCCTGGAAGGCTGGGACATCAGGAAGATGGATCCGGCGCACCGTACCCATCTGGTGGTGGAGTCGATGCGCCGTGCCTACCGCGACCGTACGTTCTTCCTCGGCGATCCGGACTTCGTGCAGATCCCGCAGAAGGTGCTGACCAGCAAGGACTACGCACAGGGCCTGCGCGCGACCATCCATCCGGAAAAGGCCACGCCCAGCGACCTGCTGTCGGGCAACCCGACGCCGCTGGAAGACGACGAGACCACGCACTTCTCGATCATCGACCGCGACGGCAACCGCGTCGGCGCCACCCAGACCGTCAACCTGCTGTACGGCTCGGGGCTCATTCCCAAGGGCACCGGCGTGCTGCTGAACAACGAGATGGACGATTTCGCGCTGAAGCCGGGTACGCCCAATGCCTTCGGCGTGATGGGCTACGAGGCCAATGCGCCGAAGCCGGGCAAGCGCATGCTCAGCTCGATGACGCCGACCTTCATGGAAAACAGCGACAAGGTGATCGTGCTGGGCACCCCGGGTGGCAGCCGCATCATCACCATGGTGCTGCTGGGCATCCTCGGCTACGACGCCGGCCTGGACGCGCAGCAGGTTGCCGCGCTGCCGCGCTACCACCACCAGTGGCTGCCGGACCTGATCGAAGCCGAGGACGATGCGTTCGACGCGGCGACGGTGAAGCAGCTGCAGGCGATGGGCCACAGGATCGACCTGCCGGGCAGTGTCGCCGCCGGCGGTCGCGGTTCCAGCCACGTGTGGGGCAACCTGCAGACCGTGGAATGGGACCGCAAGGCGAACAAGCTGTTCGGTGGCAGCGACCCGCGCAATCCGGTGGGCAGTGCCCAGGTCGTGCCGGCCCACTGATGTGGTGGTGCCGGCCACTGGCCGGCAATCCGCAGATCACCAGGACCCCGCCAACCGGCGGGGTTTCCTGTTTCCTTTCTAGCGATTATTTAACGGTCCGGCGCCGATAATCGACGCATGAAACTCTGGTCTATTCGTGGAAACTCGCAGCGCCTGGACGGCGGCGCGATGTTCGGCAACGCGCCGCGTGCGTTGTGGGAAAAATGGGCGGCTCCGGACGAGCTCAATCGCATCGAGCTGGCCTGCCGTGCGCTGCTTGCCAGTCCGCTGGAAGGCAAGACGGTACTGTTTGAAACCGGTATCGGTGCGTTCTTCGACCCGCGCATGCGCGAGCGCTACGGCGTGCAGGAAAGCCAGCACGTGCTGATCGATTCACTGCGCGAAGCGGGTTTCGAGCACGAGGACATCGACGTGGTGGTGCTCAGCCACCTGCACTTCGATCATGCCGGTGGCCTGCTTGCCGCATGGAGCGAAGGGCGTGAGCCCGAGCTGCTGTTCCCCAACGCAACCTATGTGGTTGGTGCGCAGCATTGGCAGCGCGCCGTGCAGCCACACCCGCGCGATCGGGCCAGTTTCATTCCTGAGCTGCCCGGCCTGCTGCAGGCCAGTGGCCGCCTGGAAGTCGTGGATGGCGAGTACTCGAAGGCGCTCGGCCGCAGCGTGCGCTTCAGCTACAGCCATGGGCATACGCCGGGGCTGATGCTGGCCGAGATCGTTGGCCACGCGCATGCCGGGGAAGATCCGCACGGTGGCGTGGTGTTCTGTGCCGACCTCATCCCAGGTCGTTCATGGGTGCACGTGCCGATCACCATGGGCTATGACCGCAATGCCGAATTGCTGATCGACGAGAAACGGCAGTTCCTTGAAGACAAGCTGGCGCGCAACGTGCGGCTGTTCTTCACCCACGACCCGCAGGTGGCGCTGGCGCAGCTGGGCCGTGATGACAAGGGACGTTTCGTGACCCTGCACGAACAGGGCGAGCTGAAGGCGCGCGCCCTGGGGTAATGGCAGAGCCGAGCGTGGGCTCGGCTCTGCATCACTCGTCGTTACGACGCCTTCAGGCAGCTGCTCATGAAGGTCTTGCGCGCATCGCCTGCCAGTTTCTTCGCGCCCGCTTCAGCGTTGCACTTGCGCATGCGTTCCTGCTGCGTATTGACCGGCTTGGTTTCGGCGGCCTGGCCACTGAGGCAGGAGCTCTGCGCGGTCTTGTAGGCATCCCCCTTCAAGCCCTTGTTCTTGGCCGAGCATTCGGCCATGCGTTGCTGCTGAGGGGTGGTGGCGTTGGCAGCCAGGGGCAGGCCGGCCAGCAGGACGGCGGCCAGCAGGAATGAGGCCTTCATCGCGAGCTCCAAGGGTGGCGGGTGCGCGGAGCATTCGCCTCCGGCCGGCAAGGCCACGTGAAGAATCACGCGTCGGCCACACCCGCGTCCACGGGCGTTCACGTGCTGCGGCGAAGCGCGCCCGCGAACGGTTGTCGGGTCAGAGCCCTCTCCTGCGGAGAGGGATCCGACCCCGGTTCGCCGGATCAGCCGACGCGGGTGCCGAAGATGCGGTCACCCGCGTCGCCCAGTCCGGGCAGGATATAGCCCTTGTCGTTGAGCTGGGCATCGATGGCCGCAGTGTAGATTTCCACGTCCGGGTGCACGGCCTTCACTGCTTCGATGCCTTCGGGCGCGGCCACCAGGAAGATGCCCTTGATGCGACGGGCGCCGGCGCGCTTGAGCATGTCGATGGTGGCGATCAGCGTGCCGCCGGTGGCCAGCATCGGGTCGAGGATCAGTGCGTCGCGCTCTTCCAGCCGGCCGGTCAGGCGCTCGAAGTAGGGCACCGGCTGCAGGGTTTCTTCATCGCGCTGCAGGCCGACCACGCTGACACGGGCCGCCGGGATCAGCGACAGCACGCCGCTGAGCATGCCCAGGCCGGCACGCAGGATCGGCACCACGGTGATCTTGGCGCCGGCAATGCGCTGCACCGTCACCGGGCCGGCCCAGCCGGCCAGGGTGTGCGGCTCGGTATCCAGGTCGGCGGTGGCCTCGTAGGCCAGCAGCGTACCCAGCTCGTTGGCCAGTTCGCGGAAATCCTTGGTGCTGAGCGCAGCGTTGCGCATCAGGCCGATCTTGTGCTGCACCAGCGGGTGGCGCACTTCGACGATCTTCATGGTCGGGAAGGGGAATAGGGAGAGAGGCCGCCATTTTGCCGGATTGGCGTGTCGAAGCCCAAACCGGGCCCGGGGCCGCTGTACATGAAATGTGCAGGGGCATGTCACGGCCATGCAATCTTGCGGACATACCGTGCAGACCCATTCTTAACAGGAATGGGGATTCCCAGTGCATATCAAGACTCCGTTGGCCGTTGCCATCACGCTGACCCTGGCAATGGGGGCCGCAGCACCGCTGCAGGCCGCCGGGCAGCAGGCGGTAGCCGCCACCGGCGCCGTGGCGGCCGACGCGGTCGACCTTGACCGTATCGAGGTGCGCGCCCAGCTCGAATCGCAGATCCGCGCGGTCGACCTCAAGCGCAGCAGCGACGCCATCGAAGACGCGGTGTCCTCCGATGCGCTGGGCCAGTACCCGGACAAGAACGTGGCCGAGTCGCTGCAGCGGCTGCCGGGCATCAGCGTCACCCGCGACCAGGGCGAGGGCCGCTTCGTGGTGATCCGTGGCCTGGATGCCAATCTCAACAGCGTCAGCGTGGATGGCATCGCCGTGGGCACGCCGGAAGATTCCAGCCGAGCCGCGCCGCTGGACGTGATCCCGTCCGACTCCACCGAACGCCTGCGCGTGGTCAAGTCGCCGACCCCGGACATGCCCGGTGATGCGATCGGCGGTGCCGTGCTGGTGGAATCGGCCTCGGCCTTCGACCGCGACGGTCGCAGCCTGCGTGGCAAGATCGAGGGCAGTCACCAGCAGCTGTCCGGCGAGACCAGCCCGAAGGCGGCCTTCAACTACAGCGAAGTGTTCAACGACACCTTCGGCGTGGCGCTGGGCGTGAACTACCAGAAGCGCAGGTTCGAGTCGGACAACACCGAAGTGGAGTACGACGGCGAGGACGATGCCGCCCCCGGTGACGTGACCGCGATCAACCTGCAGCACCGCAAGTACGAGATCGAGCGCAAGCGCATCGGCGCCAACCTCAACCTCGACTGGCGGCCGGACGAAGACAGCCGGTACTACCTGCGCACGCTGTACAGCCAGTTCGACGATGCGGAGACCCGCCAGCGCGTGATCTTCAACTTCGACGACGCGAAGATGGTCAAGACCGGCACCGACCAGTACCGCCTGGATGGCATGCCGAAGGATTCGATCGACAAGCGCATGCGCTACCGCACCAAGAAGGAAAACACCTTCGCGGCCAGCCTGGGCGGCGAGAACAAGTTGACCAACGCCGTGGTCGATTACCGGATCGGCTACACCCGTTCCGAAGAGCGCGTGAATGACGAGATGGAGGCGCGCTTCAAGCTCAACGGCAAGGCGTTCAACGGCAGCCTGGACCAGAGCAGCCGACTGCCGAGCTACAGCTTCGACAACCCGCAGTGGCTGGACAACAGCAACTACGCGTTCGACCGCTTCGTGCTTTCGCCCAAGCAGGTGAACGACAAGGAGCACAGCGCGCAGGTCAACGTGCGCTTCGACGGCGACAGCAGCAGCATCAAGTTCGGTCTGCTGGGCCGCTGGCGCGACCGCGACGTGAATGTGGATGAGCGCGAACTGCGCGTCGGCCCGAAGGTGGCGCTGGCGGGCTGGACCACCTCCTCGCCCGAACATCGCCACGGCAACTTCGGCGACGGCATGGATTCGGCTGCGATGCGTGCCTTCTGGGCGGCCAATGGCAGCCAGTACAGCGCCCGCCCGCAGGACGTCGGCGGCAATGCGATGACGTCCCTGGAAGAGGATTACGTGGCCAGCGAGGACATCTTCGCCAGCTACGCCATGGGTACCTGGGACGTGGGTGCGCTGCGCATCATCGGTGGCGTGCGCGTGGAGAACACCCGCTTCAAGGCGATCGGCAACCAGGTGGACGTGGCCGCCAACGGCCGCAGCTTCACCGTCACCCCGCGCGTGGCCAACAGCAGCTACACCAACGTGCTGCCGGGCCTGCACCTGCGCTATGACGCGGCTGATGACTGGGTGCTGCGCGCCTCGGCCAACAAGACCGTATCGCGCCCGTCCTTCGGCGACGTCTCGCCGCGCGTGGGTTACAGCCGCGGTGACGAGGAAGTGCGCCTGGGCAACCCGGAACTGGATCCGTACGAGTCGAAGAACATCGACCTGTCGGTGGAGAAGTACATCGGCAGCAGCGGCATCGTTTCGCTGGGGCTGTTCCACAAGTCGATCGATGGCTACATTGTCGAAACCGTGCGCACCAATGATCCGGCCTACGGTGGATTCGATGTGACGCAGCCGATCAATGGTCGCAAGGCCACCGTGCGTGGTGCGGAGTTCAACTGGCAGCAGCAGCTGGCCTTCCTGCCGGACGGCCTGGATGGCCTGCTGGTCGGTGCCAGTGGCACCTGGCTGGATACGAAGTTCGATGCCGGCATCAAGGACCGTGCGGGCGAGGACTTCACCCTGCCACGCGCCTCCAAGCACGTCTACAGCGCGCACATCGGCTATGAGAAGTACGGCTTGAGCACGCGCCTGGCGGCCGTGTACCGCAGCGAGTACCTGGACAGCATCGGCAAGGGCCGCGCGTTCGATATCTACGTTGCGCCGAATACCCAGCTCGATTTCTCGCTTGACTACAGGTTCACCGCGCGCGTGAGCGTCTACTTCGAAGCGCAGAACCTGCTGGACAAGCCGCTGGAGCTGTACCAGGGCACCCGTTCGCGCACCCTGCAGATGGAAGAGTACGGCCGCACCTATGCGCTGGGCCTGAAGGTGGCGCTGTGATGGGGCGTGGCGTCACCGTCCTGGCCGCCGCGCTGGCAGCTACGCTGGTCGCCGGCTGCACGCCGGCCACCGGCAGCGATCCGGTTGCGGGAGCTGCCGCGCCGGCCGCCGGGGGCGAGCGCGTGGTGACCACCATCGCCGAAGCCTTCCTGTCACCGATGACCCCGGCCGACAACATCGACTCGCCGGCGGCCTGGCGCGCGCCGGACGGCGCACTGTGGCTGATCGCCACCGCCAAGGCTACCGACAAGCTGGTGGTCTACGACGGCAGCACCGGACAGCACCTGCGTGACGTCGGCAGCAGCGGCACCGCACCGGGGCAGTTCGACCGCCCAAATGGTATCGCGGTGATCGACGACCTGCTGTGGATCGTGGAGCGCGACAATCACCGCGTGCAGGTACTGCGCCTGCCGGACTTCACGCCGTTGGCGACGTTCGCTGCGGACGACCTGCGCAAGCCGTACGGACTGTGGGTCGACCGTCGTGCCGATGGCTACAGCGTCTACGTCACCGACTCCTGGGACAACGGCGAGGATGCACAGGGGCGTGACATCCTGCCGCCGCTGGCCGAGCTGGACAAGCGCGTGCGCCAGTATCACGTGACCCGCAATGGTGAGAAGGTCGACGCGAAGCGGGTGGCCAGCATCGGCGATACCACCGAGGCGGGAGCGCTGCGCGTGGTCGAGTCGATCTGGGGCGATCCCGAGAACGACCGCCTGCTGATCGCCGAAGAGGACGAGAGCTACGCCAGCGAGTTCAAGGTCTACACCCTGGCGGGCCGCTTCACCGGCACCACCTTCGGCCGCGACGTGTTCAAGGCGCAGGCCGAAGGCGTGACCCTGCGCACCTGCGGCAAGGATGGCTGGTGGATCACCACCGAACAGGGCAAGCAGCGCAGCGTGTTCCATCTGTTCGACCGGCACACGCTGAAGCCGGTCGGCGCGTTCCAGGGCAATACCGTGGCCAACACCGACGGCATCTGGATGATGCAGCAAGCCAGCACGCGCTTCCCGCACGGCGCGCTGTATGCCGTACACGACGATCAGGGTGTGGTGGCGTTCGACTGGGAAAGCATCGCCAAGCAACTGGCGCTGCCGCTGGAGTGTGGTGCATGAGCCGGCAACGCGTGATGCGCACGCTGGCCCTGGGCCTGCTGCTGGCGCTGCCGTCGCTGTCGTTCGCGGCGGCCGAACCGAATACCCAGGTGCCGGCAGGCAGCCGCCACTACGCAGCGACGACGGTGCCGGACCGCATCGTCGCCTCGCCGGCGGTCGATCCCAGCCATGGATTCGCTGTCGCCTGGCGTACCGACGGCAGCGTGCAGGCACCGCTGCTGGAGATTGCCCTCGCCGGAGATTCGCCGGCCATCGAGGGCATCCGCCAGGTGCGCGCCACGACCCGTTCGCTACAGACCGAGAATGGTCTGTCGCATCATCATCGCGCCGACATCAGCGGCCTGCAGCCGGATACCCAGTACGTCTACCGCGTGCAGGGCAACGGCAGCTGGAGCGCCTGGAACCAGTTGCGCACACTGGCCGCGGCCGACCAGCCGCTGACCCTGCTGTACTTCGGTGATACCCAGAACAAGAACGTCAGCCATGTCAGCCGGGTAGTGCGCGCCGCGCAGAAGGCCGCACCGCAGGCGCGCATGAGCCTGTTTGCCGGCGACCTGGTCAGCGGCGGCGACAACATGGATGACAGTGAGTGGGGCGAGTGGTTTGCTGCGACCAGCTGGCTGGCGCAGGAAACCCTGGTGGCCCCGGCCATCGGCAACCACGAGTATTTCGAGGAGTTCGAGGACACCCCGCAGGAACGCCGCGTGCTGGGCAAGCATTGGCCGGTCACGTTCGCGTTGCCGGGCAATGGTGCCAGCGCTGCGCAGCAGAGCAGCTACTGGTTCGATGCGCAGGGCGTGCGCGTGGCCGTGGTAGACGGCACATCGGCACTTGACCTCGGCACGGCCAAGGCACAGGCACAATGGCTGGACAAGGTGCTGACCGGCAATCCGCAGCCGTGGACCATCGTGTTGCTGCACCAGCCGTTCTACTCGCCGCGCGAAGGGCGCGAGAACGCCGCGTTGCGTGACGCGCTGTTGCCGGTGGTACGCCGCCACAACGTCGATCTGGTGCTGCAGGGCCACGACCACACCTATGGCCGCCGTGGCGAGGGGCAGGCCGCAACGCCGCAGTACGTGGTGACCGTGGCGGGGCCGAAGCAGTACCGTCTCTCCGACGAGGCACGAAAGACGATGGATCCGGTGGCCGAAGACACCCAGTTGTTCCAGGTGTTGAACATCGACCCGCAGCGCCTGCGCTATGAAGCACGCACCGTGGCCGGCCGTCTCTACGATGCCTTCGAACTGCGCCGCGATGCCAAGGGGGGAAAACAGCGCGTGGAGCTGACCGAAGGCCGCATCGCACCGCGCGACTGCCCGCGTGCGCAGACCGCCAAGGGTCGCGCCGATCGCTGCTGGGAATGAGGACACGCCGATGACCACGCCCCGTCGCATCCTTCCTCTCGCTGCCATTGGCGCCGCTCTGCTGTTGCTGACCAGTGCGGTGACCGCTGCCGATACCGTGCTGCATCCGTTCCTGGTGGCCCAACCAAGGGAAGCCCCGCAGGAAGTGAATCTGGCGGTGGAGATTCCGGCCGGCAGCTTCACCAAGTACGAGATCAAGGAAGACGGCCTGGTGCATGTGGACCGCTTCCAGTCGATGCCGGTCGCCTATCCGGCCAACTACGGTTCGATGCCGCGCACGTTGGCTGGCGACAACGATCCGCTGGACGCGCTGGTGCTGACCCGTGAACCCCTGCATCCGGGCGTGATCGTACGCTTCCGGCCGATCGGCTACCTGAAGATGATCGACGGCGGCGAGCACGACGAGAAGATCATCGGCGTGCCGACCGACAAGGTTGACCCGACCTACGCCAACATCCGCGACCTGGCCGATCTGCCGGAGATCGAAAGACAGCGCATCGAAGCGTTCTTCCGGGTCTACAAGGACCTGCCGGCCGGGCGCAACCCGGTGCAGCTCAACGGTTGGGGCAACGCCGCCGAGGCGCGCGGGCTGATCAGTGAAGCGATGGAGCGATTCAAGCAGTAGACCCACGCCATGCCTGGATGGCCGGGCGCGCGCATCTCCTTCACCACCGCTGGCTATCATGTGCGCCTTCCACAACGAAGGCAGTGCCTGTGTCGGTAGCGTTGGTATGGTTCCGCCGTGATCTGCGGCTGCAGGACAATCCGGCCCTGCATGCCGCGCTGGATGCCGGTCACGACGTGGTGCCGGTCTACATCCATGCGCCGCACGAAGAAGGCGGGTGGGCACCGGGTGCCGCCTCCGATGCGTGGCGCCACCGTTCACTGGCCGCGCTGGATGCGGACCTGCGCACGCGGGGTTCCTCGCTGGTGCTGCGCAGTGGTGACAGCCTGCCGGCCCTGCAGTTGCTGATCGAGCAGACCGGCGCCGAGGCGGTCTACTGGAACCGCAAATACGAACCGGCCACCCAGCCACGCGACGCCACCATCAAGCGCATGCTGCGCGAGCAGGGCATCGACACGCAGAGCTGCAATGGCAGCCTGTTGTTCGAGCCTTGGGACATCGCCACCCAGCAGGGCCAGCCGTACAAGGTATTTACGCCGTACTGGCGCAACGTACTCAGTCATTGGCGCCTGCCGGCACTGCAGGCCGCACCGGAGGCACTGGCGACGCACGCGGTCGACAGCCTCGCACTGGATGATCTACAGCTTGCACCGACGCTGGATTGGGATACCGGCTTCTGGGAGCACTGGCAGCCGGGCGAAGCCGGTGCGCTGGAGGCGCTGTCGGTGTTCGAGGACGGCGCCTTGCGCGGTTACCGCGAGCAGCGAGACCTGCCCGATCGCGTGGGCACCTCGCGGATGTCGCCGCACCTGCATTTCGGTGAGATCGCACCGTGGCGCATCGCGCATGCGCTGGAAAGACTGCGCAGTGCCGGCACCGATGCCGACATCGACGGCTATCTGCGGCAACTGGGCTGGCGTGATTTCGCCTACCACCTGTTGCATCACTTTCCGAAGACGCCCACGGACAACCTCAATCCGCGTTTTGACCGCTTCCCCTGGGCGGCGCCGACTGCAGCGCAACTGCACGACTGGCAGCGCGGCAACACCGGCGTGCCGATCGTTGATGCCGGACTGCGCGAGCTGTGGCACACCGGCTACATGCATAACCGGGTTCGGATGATCGTGGCCAGCTACCTGTGCAAGCACCTTCGCGCGCACTGGCTGCATGGCGCGCGCTGGTTCTGGGACACCTTGGTCGATGCCGATCTGGCCAACAACACGATGGGCTGGCAGTGGGTGGCCGGGACCGGCGCCGATGCCGCGCCGTACTTCCGGGTGTTCAACCCGGTCACCCAGGCCGAGAAGTTCGATCCGCAGGCCCGCTACATCAGCCGCTGGGTGCCCGAGCTGGCGGCGCTGCCGGTGAAGGCGCGGTTTGCGCCGTGGCAGCATCCCCTGCTCCTGGCCGCACACGCGCCTGACTATCCACGCACGCCGATGGTGGACCTGGCTGAGGGCCGCCATGCTGCGCTGGCGGCATACCGCCAGTCGGGGGCGGGGTAAAGGGTGACCCGAGCGATCCGGTCAGTTAGCTGAACGCGGCCCTGTCGGCGCACCGGATCATCATCCCGACATCGCATTCGGCTGTTTATCCTCTCTGCGCCCGCAAGCCGCCGGCCGACCGGAAACCAAGGAGAACCTCATGATCCGCAACACCACCCGCAACGTCGCACTGGCCCTGATGAGTGCGGCCGTCCTGTCGGCCTGCGCCACCGGCGGCTCCTATGTGCAGAGTGACCAGTACGGCAACCCGACCGAACAGCAGAACCGGACCGGCCGCAACGCGCTGATCGGTACCGCCATCGGCGTGGCGGCCGGCCTGCTGACCGGCGACAGTGCTACCGAGCGGCGCCAGCACGCGCTGATCGGTGCCGGTATCGGCGCACTCAGCGGTGCCGCCGTCGGCCAGTACCAGGATCGCCAGGAACGCGCACTGCGCGAGCGCACCGCCAACACCGGCATCGATGTGCAGCGCCAGGGCGACAACATCATGCTGAACCTCCCGGACGGCATTACCTTTGACTTCGGCAAGGCGACCCTGAAGCCGCAGTTCTATGGCTCGCTCAACGGCGTGGCCGGTACGCTGCGTGAGTACAACCAGACCATGATCGAGGTGGTTGGCCACACCGACAGCATCGGCAGCGACGCGGTCAACAACCGCCTGTCGAAGGAACGCGCCGACTCGGTCGCGCAGTACCTGATCGGCCAGGGCGTGCAGAGCGTGCGTATCGAAACGCTGGGCGCCGGCAAGGCGTACCCGATTGCCGACAACAGCACCGATGCCGGCCGCGCCAAGAACCGCCGCGTCGAGATTCGCGTGATTCCGCTCAAGCAATAACGCGTAGCGTTACTGCTTGAGCCGGTCCGGCCATCGGCCGGAGCGAAAATGCCGCCCTTGCAGGCGGCATTTTTGTAGGTGCCGAGCCTGCTCGGCACACCGATTGCGTATGTAGAGCCGGTCATGCCGCCGAAGCCGCCACCTTCTCCAGTATCCGCTTGCCACTGTTCTCCAGCGCGGCATCTTCCTGTGCCTTCTGCTGCTGCGCCAGCTTCGCGCCGGGGCACTGCGCCAGCATGTAGTTGGCATCGAAGTTGAGCTTCTCGACCAGGAAGTCGACAAACGCACGCACCTTCGGCGAGACCAGGCGGCCGCCGGCGAATACGGCATTGAAGTCCACTTCCGGGCCGGTCCAGCCGGCCAGCACGCGGCGCACCATGCCCGATTCGACGAACGGCTTGGCCATCACATCACCGGTCAGCAGCAGGCCTTCGCCACAGACCAATGCACCATTCAACGCAGACATGTCGTTGGCGGTCATCAGCGGGGTGACCGGGAAGTCGCGCAGTTCGCCCCCGTTCTCGCCCAGCTGCCAGGTGAAGCGCGGCGAGTTGCCGGTATGGTACGGCTTGCGCATCGCCAGGATGCGATGGAACTGCAGCTCTTCCGGATGCAGCGGTTCGCCATAGCGCTCAATGTAGGCCGGACTGGCGAACACCTGCGTGCGCAGGCTGCCCAGCTTGCGCGCGACCAGATTGGAATCGGGCAGGGCACCCACGCGCAGCGCCAGGTCCGCTTCACCGGCGATCAGGTCCAGCTTCTCGTTGCCCATGTGCATGTCCAGGCGGATCTCTGGATACTGCGCATGGAACTGGCCCAGCAGCGGCGCAATCCAGGTGATGCCGATCGAGTAGGGCACAGTGAAGCGCAGCCAGCCGCGCGGGCCGGACTGCAGCTGGCTCACCGCGCTCTCGGCTTCTTCCAGCTCGCGCGCGATGCGCTGGCAGTGCTCGTGATAGATCGAACCGGCTTCGGTCAGGCCGAGGCGGCGCGTGGTCCGGTGCAGCAGGCGCGCGCCCAGGCGCGTTTCCAACTCCTGCACTTTGCGGCTGACCGTGGTCTTGGGCAGGCCGAGCGATTTGGCAGCGGCAATGAAGCTGCCTTGCTCGACCACTTTGACGAAGATCAGCGTCTCGTTGAGATCGTGCGACATGGTCGGGGGTCCTGGACGTCGGGGATGGGACAATCGTGACAGAATGATTGGACCGGGTGCGGGATGATTATTCCCCTTAATCAGGACTAATCAAGTAAAGGTTTGAGGTCTATCGTGGCGCCATTCGTTAATTGGAGCCCGTCCGCCATGAGCCTGCGCAACATTCTTGCCCGACTCCGGAACGCCGGCCAGAACACCCTGGACCTGGCGATGACCGTCGAAGCCCGTCCGAGTTCCTTGGTACACAAGGACTTTCGTGAGTTTACCGCGCCCATGCGTCAGCAGCGTGGCGGTGCCATCCGCCTGGTCCCACACAAGGGCGACCGCCTGCGTCGAATCGGGACTATCCCGGATTTGGGAGGAAATGTCCCGTGAATGGGATACTGACGCCCGAAGTCCTGGTCCTTGGTGGTACCGGTGCCGTCGGCCAGGGCGTGGTCGGCGCGTTGCTGGAAGCCGGCAGCCCGGTGCTGGTGGTGGGCCGCGATCCGGGCCGGCTGGCCGCGCTGCAAGAGCAGTTCGCGGATGAGCCCGGACTGGAGACGCTGCTGGGTTCGCTCAGCGATGACGGCTCGGCACGCGCGCTGGCCGAACGCATCGCGCAGCGCCCGCGTCCGCTGGCCGCCGTGATCGCCGCAATGGGAGGTCCTTATCGTCGCGGCCGGGTGACCGACCGCAACGGCGATGAACTGCTGGGCGCGATGCAGGCCGACCTGATGCCGCACGTGCACGCGGTGCGTCACCTGCTCCCGCTGCTGCAGGACAACGTGCATGCGCGCCGCTATGTGATGATCGGCAGTCCGGCCAACGCCAAGCCATGGGCGGGCTACGGCGAGACCTCGATCACCACTGCCGCGCTGCGCATGTACGCGCAGGTGGTGCACCAGGAAGCACAGGCGCTGGGCGTGCGCGCGCAGATGCTGGAAGTCTGCAGCCCCGTCTGTACCCCGGCCAACGCGGCCAACGCCTGCATCGAGTGGCCCAGCTCGCTGCTGGTCGGTCGTCGTGTGGTCTCCCTGCTTGATGGGTGCCGCGACAACCGCGCCATCGTCCGCTGCGACAGCAGCGATGCCGAATTGCCGCGTGGCCTGCTGCACCTGGAAGTTCCTCCGCTGTGGCGCGACACCGCAGGCATCGCTTGACCTCGACCATGGTTGAGGTCGCAGTATTCGCCGCCGATTTTTGCAACACGTTCTCATATCGCTGTACCACCCCTCCGTACGGATGCATGCCATGACTTCCCCCAATACCACCCCACATCGTTTCGGCCATCGCATTGCGATGGCCGGCGTGTCGATCCTCGCCGCGGCCGTGCTTGCAGCCTGCAGCGGCGGCCATGCCGAAGAAGGCGGTGCACCGCCGCCGCCGCAGGTCAGCGCCGCGCCGGTGCTGGTCAAGCAGGTCAGCCAGTGGGACGAGTTCAGTGGCCGCGTCGAAGCGGTGCAGAGCGTTGAACTGCGTCCGCGCGTGTCCGGCTACATCGACAAGGTCAACTACGTCGAAGGCCAGGAAGTGAAGAAGGGCGAAGTGCTCTTCACCATCGACGCGCGCAGTTACCAGGCCGAGTACGATCGGGCAGCCGCCGAACTGGCCCGCGCCCGTACCCAGGCCACGCTGGCCCGCAGCGAGTCCGAGCGCGCCAAGCGGCTGTCCGAGCAGCAGGCGATCTCCACCGAGACCGCCGAGCAGCGCCGTGCGGCTGCCGACCAGTCCGGCGCCGCCGTGCAGGCCGCGCAGGCAGCATTGGATGCAGCCCGCCTCAATCTTGAGTTCACCAAGGTGCGGGCACCGATCGACGGCCGCGCCGGCCGCGCGATGGTCACCGCAGGCAACCTGGTCACCGCCGGCGACAGCGCCAGCGTGCTGACCACGCTGGTCTCGCTGGACACGGTGTTCGTCTACTTCGATGCCGACGAAAGCACCTTCCTGCGCTACGCCCAGATGGCACGCAAGGGCGAGCGCCCGAGCGAGCGTGACAGCGCGCTGCCGGTGAAGGTCGGCCTGTCCGGTGAAGAAGGCTACCCGCACACGGGCAAGGTCGACTTCCTCGACAACCAGGTCGCCCGCAGTACCGGGACCATCCGCGTCCGTGCGCTGCTGGACAACGCCGATCGCCAGTTCACGCCGGGCTTGTTCGCCCGCGTGCAGCTGCTTGGCAGCGGCCAGTTCCAGGCGCTGCTGATCGACGACAAGGCCGTGCTGACCGACCAGGACCGCAAGTACGTGTACGTGGTCGACAAGGATGGCAAGGCCCAGCGCCGTGACATCCAGCTCGGCCGCACCGCCGACGGCCTGCGTATCGTCGAGCACGGCCTGGCCGCCGGTGACAAGGTGATCATCGATGGCGTGCAGAAGGTCTTCATGCCGGGCATGCCGGTGCAGGCCAAGGCGGTGGCGATGCAGCCACAGCCGGCGCCGGCACCGGGCCGCGATGCCACCGCTGCCCTGAAGCACTGATCCGCCGTCTCCTGATCCGCGTTTCCGCTTAGCTGCCGGCGCCAGCGGCAGCCTTCCCTGCCTTCGTCATCCCGGCGAGGGGCGGGGTGGCTGTTGCCCGCCGAATGCCTTTCCCAGGAATTCCTCCATGGACTTTTCCCGCTTCTTCATCGACAGGCCGATCTTCGCGGCGGTGCTGTCGATCGTGATCTTCGCCGCAGGCCTGATCACGATTCCAATCCTGCCGATCAGTGAGTACCCCGAAGTGGTGCCGCCGTCGGTGGTCGTACGCACGGTGTATCCGGGCGCCAACCCCAAGGTCATTGCCGAGACCGTCGCCACGCCGCTTGAAGAGGCGATCAACGGCGTCGAAGGCATGATGTACCTGAAGTCGGTGGCCGGCTCGGACGGCGTGCTGCAGATGACCGTCACCTTCCGCCCGGGCACGGACCCGGACGCAGCGGCGGTGAAGGTGCAGAACCGCGTGGCGCAGGCGCAGGCGCGCCTGCCCGAGGACGTGCGCCGGCAGGGCGTGACCACGCAGAAGCAGTCGCCGACCTTCCTGATGGTGGTGCACCTGACCTCGCCGCAAGGCAAGTACGACACCCTGTACCTGCGCAACTACGCGCGCCTGCACGTCAAGGATGCGCTGGCGCGTATTCCGGGCGTGGGTGACGCGCAGATCTTCGGTGGCGGCGACTACGCCATGCGTGCCTGGCTGGACCCGGACAAGGTGGCCTCGCGCGGCCTGACCGCTAGCGACGTGGTGCGTGCCATGCGCGAGCAGAACGTGCAGGTTTCGGCCGGCCAGCTCGGCGCCGAACCGCTGCCGGACAGCAAGTTCCTGACCCTGATCAATGCCCAGGGCCGTCTGAAGACCGAAAAGGAATTCGGCGACATCGTGCTCAAGAGCGGCACCGATGGCGAGATCGTGCGCCTGGCCGACGTGGCCCGCCTGGAACTGGGTGCGGGCGACTACACCCTGCGCTCGCAGCTGGACGGCAAGAACGCGGTGGGTATCGGTATCTTCCAGTCGCCGGGTGCCAACGCGCTGGAAATCCGCGACCAGGTCATCTCGACGATGGACGAGATGCAGAAAACCATGCCGGCCGATGTGAAGTACGAAGCGGTGTATGACACCACCATCTTCGTGCGCGACTCGATCAAGGCCGTGGTCTCCACGCTGCTGGAAGCGATCGCCCTGGTGGTGCTGGTCGTGATCCTGTTCCTGCAGACCTGGCGTGCGTCGATCATTCCGTTGATCGCGGTGCCGGTGTCGGTGGTGGGTACGTTCGCCGCGCTGTACCTGCTGGGCTTCTCGATCAATACGCTGAGCCTGTTCGGCCTGGTGCTGGCGATCGGCATCGTGGTCGACGACGCGATCGTGGTGGTGGAGAACGTTGAACGCAACATCGAGGAAGGCCTGTCGCCTACTGCGGCTGCACACCAGGCCATGCGTGAAGTATCCGGCCCGATCGTGGCGATCGCGCTGGTGCTGTGTGCCGTGTTCGTGCCGATGGCCTTCCTGTCCGGTGTCACCGGCCAGTTCTACAAGCAGTTCGCGGTCACCATCGCCATTTCCACGGTGATCTCGGCGATCAATTCGTTGACCCTGTCGCCAGCCCTGGCCGCGCGCCTGCTGAAGGCCCATGGCGCTCCGAAGGACGGCCCGAGCCGCCTGATCGACCGCCTGTTCGGCTGTGTGTTCCGTCCGTTCAACCGCTTCTTCAAGTCCAGCTCGGAGAAGTACGAGCGTGGCGTGGCCCGCATCCTCGGCCGCCGCGGTGCGGTGTTCGTGGTCTACGCGATCCTGCTGGTCGGTACCGGCGTGATCTTCAAGCTGGTACCGCCGGGCTTCATTCCGACCCAGGACAAGCTGTACCTGATCGCCGGTGTGAAGCTGCCGGAAGGCTCGTCGATCGCACGCACCGATGAAATGCTGCGCAAGGTCGCCAAGATCGCCCAGGAAACCGATGGCGTCGCTCACACCATCTCGTTCCCCGGTCTGAACGCGCTGCAGTTCACCAATACGCCGAACACCGGTGTGGCGTTCATTCCGCTCAAGCCGTTCGCCGAGCGCCATGGCCGCACCGCCGCGCAGATCAATGCCGAGATCAACCAGAAGATCGCCGGCCTGCAGGAAGGCTTCGCGTTCGCGATGATGCCGCCGCCGATCCTTGGCCTGGGCAATGGCAATGGCTACCAGATGTTCATCGAGGACCGTGGCAATCTGGGTTACGGCGCGCTGCAGAATGCGGTGCAGGCCATGCAGGGCACCGTCGCGCAGACGCCGGGCATGGCCTTCCCGATTTCCAGCTACCAGGCCAACGTGCCGCAGCTCGATGCCGAGGTCGACCGCGTCAAGGCCAAGGCACAGGGCGTGCAGCTCACAGAGCTGTTCGACACGTTGCAGACCTACCTGGGTTCGGCCTACGTCAACGACTTCAACCAGTTCGGCCGCACCTGGCAGGTGATCGCCCAGGCAGATGGTCCGTACCGCGAGACGGTCGAGGACATCGGCAAGCTGCGTACCCGCAACGACCGCGGCGAGATGGTGCCGATCGGTTCGATGGTCACCATCAAGCAGACCTTCGGCCCGGACCCGGTGCTGCGCTTCAACGGCTATCCGGCAGCGGACCTGGCCGGTGAAGCCGACCCGCGCCTGCTGTCCTCGGCCGAAGCGATGACCAAGCTGACCGAGATCGCCGGCAAGGTGCTGCCGGTCGGCATGACCACCGAATGGACCGACCTGAGCTACCAGCAGGCAACCCAGGGCAAGGCCGCCTTCATCGTGTTCCCGGTGGCGATCATGCTGGCCTTCCTGGTGCTGGCCGCGCTGTACGAGAGCTGGTCGCTGCCGCTGGCGGTGATCCTGATCGTGCCGATGACCCTGCTGTCCGCGCTGTTCGGCGTGTGGCTGACCGGTGGTGACAACAACGTGTTCGTGCAGGTCGGCCTGGTGGTGCTGATGGGTCTGGCGTGCAAGAACGCGATCCTGATCGTCGAATTCGCCAGAGAGCTGGAGATGGGCGGCAAGGGCATCGTTGAAGCCGCGCTGGAAGCCTGCCGCCTGCGCCTGCGCCCGATCGTGATGACCTCCATCGCCTTCATCGCCGGCACGGTGCCGCTGGTGCTGTCTCACGGTGCAGGCGCCGAAGTGCGCTCGGTGACCGGCATCACCGTGTTCGCCGGCATGCTGGGTGTGACGCTGTTCGGCCTGTTCCTCACCCCCGTGTTCTACGTGGCCCTGCGCAAGTTCGTCACCCGCAACGGTGGTGGCCAGCTGGTGCAGCACGGCGAACCGACCATCCACCACTGATACGGAACTCCGCCGCCGGTCGTTGGCCGGCGGCCACTCTCCCCACAGACAAGGCATGCATCCATGAACACCCATCAGAACAAGATCGCGCTGGTGACCGGCGCTACCCGTGGCATCGGCCTGGAAACCGTGCGCCAGCTGGCAGAGGCCGGCGTGCACACGCTGCTGGCCGGTCGCAAGCGCGATACCGCGGTGGAGCTGGCACTGAAGCTGCAGGCTGAAGGCCTGCCGGTCGAAGCCCTGCAGCTGGACGTGACCGACGCGGCCAGCATCGCCGAAGCGGTCGAGCAGGTGCGCCAGCGCCACGGTCGCCTCGACATCCTGGTCAACAATGCCGGCATCATGATCGAGAACCCGGCGCAGGCGCCGTCGGAGCAGTCGCTGGACACCTGGAAGCGCACCTTCGACACCAACGTCTATGCGCTGGTCGCGGTAACCCAGGCATTCCTGCCGCTGGTCAAGCAGTCCAAGTCCGGACGCATCGTCAATGTGTCCAGCATGCTCGGCTCGCAGACCCTGCACGCGGATCCCTCGTCGGGCATCTACGACTTCAAGATTCCGGCCTACAACGCGTCCAAGGCCGCAGTGAACAGCTGGACCCTGAGCCTGGCCTACGAACTGCGCAATACCCCGATCAAGGTCAACACCGTGCATCCGGGTTACGTGAAGACCGACATGAACGGTGGCAACGGCGAAATCGAGATCAGCGAAGGTGCACGCTCCAGCGTGGAAATGGCGTTGATCGGTGAGTCCGGTGCCAGCGGCAGCTTCACCTACCTGGGCGAGGTGCTGCCATGGTGATCCGCACGTTGGCGATGGCCGTCTCCAGCCTGGTGCTGGCGGGCTGTGTCAGCGTCGGCCCGAACTACAAGGCCCCGGTGCAGGAACCGGTGGTCCTGCAGGGTGCACAGCAGCCGGTGTTCAGTACCGCTTCGCCGGTCGCCAGCTGGTGGGCGCAGTTCGATGATCCGGTGCTGGAACAGCTGGTGCACGGCGCACTGTCGGACAACCTGGACCTTCGCGTGGCCGTGGCCCGCGTCAGCCAGGCCCGCGCGGTGTTCGTGGAAAGCCGCCTCGACCAGGCTCCGCACGTCACCGCTGGCGGCAGCTACGACCGCCGCAAGCAACCCGATCCGCAGCTGGGTGGGCAGCGGGTGTTCAGTGAAAGCTACCAGCTCGGCTTCGACGCCGGCTGGGAGCTGGATCTGTTCGGCCGCAAGCGCCGTGCTGCTGAAGCCGCGCGCGCCGACCTCGGTGCCGAGCAGGCCAACCTGGCCGATGCGCAGGTCCTGGTCGCCGCTGAAGTGGCACGCAATTACTTCGAGTTGCGTGGTACGCAGAAGCGCATCGCGGTGGCCCAGCACACGCTGGAAAACCTGCGCGATACGCAGAGGCTGACCGAGGCGCGCTGGGAGCTGGGCGCAGGCAGCGAGCTGGATGTGCAGAGCAGCCGTGCCCGCCTGAAGGCGATCGAGGCTGACATCCCGTTGCTGGAAGTGGCCGAGGCGCAGTCGCGCAACCGGCTGGCCGTGCTGCTCGGCCAGCGCCCGGAAGTGCTGACTGACATGCTCGCGCCGCACGACGTACCGGCCTTCGCCAAGGCACTGCCGCTGGGCGATACCCGCGAACTGCTGCGCCAGCGTGCCGACGTGCGCGTGGCCGAGCGTCGCCTGGCGGCTGCGACCGCACGCGTGGGCGTCGCCACGGCGGACCTGTTCCCGCGGTTGTCGCTGTCCGGCTTCGTCGGGTTCCTCGGTGGCGATGCCAGCGGCCTGGTCAATGGCAACAACAAGGCCTGGTCGCTGACCCCGTCGCTGAGCTGGGCGGCATTCGACTTCGGTACCGTGCGTGCACGCCTGCGTGCCAGCAAGGCTGAAGCCGAAGGCGTGGCCGCGCAGTATGAGCAGGCGGTACTGCTGGCCCTGGAAGACACCGAGAACGCGCTGACCCGCTATTCCAAGCAGCAGGCACGGTTGGCGATCGTGGTCGAGCAGGCGCAGGCGGCACGGCGTGCCGAATCGCTGGCGCAGATCCGCTATCGCGAGGGCTCGGAGGACTTCCTGACCCTGCTGGATGCGCAGCGCACGCAGCTGGCAGCCGATGATGCGTTGGCGGCGGCCGAGTCCGAGGTCAACGTCAGCGTGGTGGGCGTGTACAAGGCGCTGGGCGGCTGGGGGCAATCACCGCAGCTACCGAGCGTGGCGCAGGTGCAATGACTCCAGGGGGGACGGAGGCCGTGGCTTCCGTCCCTTTGCTTTTTCAGGGCCACTGATTGGCCGGCACCTCGCGCTCGCGCATGCGCACGATACAGAAGCGATGGCCGGTCGGTGCTTCCATCACCCACCAGCGCTTGACGAAGCCTATCCGTCGCGCGCCGAGCTTCTCCAGGCGGTCGGCCTCGGCATCGATGTCGTCGCTCTCGATGTCCAGATGCACCCGTGACGGGTGATCGACCCGCTGGACCTCAACGTCCAGGCCCGCCGGTGCGCCCAGCAGGTCGGCATACTCGGCGCCCCCATCGGCACGCGCCGCCTGTGCCTGCAGGCCGAGCGCGGCGGCCCAGAAACGGGCGCCTTCGTCGGCGGGAAGGTCCTGGCAGTCGATGATGAATCCAGCCAGCCGGCTCTGGTGTGCCATGTGCTGCTCCGCAGTTCGAGGGGGACGCGGCAGGGTAGCGC
Source organism: Stenotrophomonas sp. DDT-1 (assembly GCF_001580555.1). NCBI lineage: Bacteria > Pseudomonadati > Pseudomonadota > Gammaproteobacteria > Lysobacterales > Lysobacteraceae > Stenotrophomonas > Stenotrophomonas sp. DDT-1. The sequence goes on along the minus strand of NZ_LEKR01000001.1, from coordinate 207,258 downwards.
GGTGCATTTCGCGTACGTCTTCACCTTGGTGACGCTTCTGACTCTGCCGGATTGCGGGCCCGCCGTGTAACTAGTGGGTCAGGCACTCGGGAGGACAGGTGATGGCGGACGGAAGGCGGGATACCCAACGGATGTTGTTCGGCGATCCGGGTCCACCGGGTGCGGGGCTGTCAGTGGCAGTCGTGGTGCTGCTGGTGCTGGCGACGATGGCCGCAGCGGTCGGTTTCCTGCGCCTGCAGGATTCGATGCTGGGACTGGGCCTGATCGGCGTGGCGGTGTTCCTGGCGATAGGGGCCCGCATCTGCCAGGCGCGCGATCAGCATCAGGCCCTGTATCGCCTGCTGTCGCGGCAGCCGCCGCCGTAGCTGCGGCGGCCGTGCGGGGTCAGTGCTGCGGCCAGTCCAGTTCGACCACCAGCGGGAAATGATCCGATGGCAGCACGCCATCGATGCGGCGGTCATCGGTCAGGAAGCTGCGCGCGTGGAAACCGCGCACAAGCACCCAGTCCAGCTGCGCGGTGGCCTTGCCAGTGAAGTCGTGGAAGGTCAGTCGCGGGCCCTGCGGTGTCTTCACCTGGGTACGGGTGTCGTGCAGTACGCGGGTGAATGCTTTGTAGGTGTCGCCGCCGGGTTCGCTGTTGAAGTCACCGGTCAGCACCACCGGCAGGTCGGCCGGCAGGCCGGCCACGCGCCTGCCGATCAGCTCGGCACCTTTCACCCGGCGTGGTTCGTCCTCGTCGCGGTAGGGCAGGTGGGTATCCATGAAATAGAAGCGGCGGCCGTCATCGATGCGGCGGAACAGCGCCCAGGTGACCATGCGTGGATACAGGTTGCCCCAGGTGATGCTGCCGGGCACATCGGGCGTATCAGACAGCCAGAAGTTGCCTGATTCCTCGATCGCCAGCACCTTGCTGTCGTAGAACACGCCCATGTGCTCGTCGCCGCTGCCGCCGCGGCGGCCCTCGCCGAACCAGCGGTAGCCGGGCAGGTGCTGGGCGAGGTAATCGGCCTGCTCCTGCACCAGCTCCTGGGTACCGATCACCGCCGGGTGCGCATCAAGGATGACCTTCACCATCGCATCGCGACGATCGGGCCAGCGCTTGCCGGGCTCGGTATCGGCCGGGGTGCGCACATTGAACGACATCACCTTCAACGGCGCAGGGGCTGCGGCCCAGGCGCTGGTCAGAGGCAGGGCAAGCGCCAGCAGCGCAGACAGCGCGGGGCGACGGAAACGCGACAACATCGTGGAATCCCTCCATTCCATGAAAACGGTTTCACAGAGCATGCCACGAATGCGCGGACAGCATTATGCAGGGATGGGTGGCTCGCGGATGCCGGGCGGGCGATGAACGTCCCACGCGGTGGACCGCGCACCGGCGATCATGGGTCGTAGCTCATCCCGTCGCCTTCCTTCTGCAATCGCGCAGATGCACAGCGCGTATGCAGCACGCTGATCAGGCAGCAGGAAGTGCCTCCATCCTGATCAGTCTTCAATCTCGCCACGGCGGCCTGCCGCGCGCACTGCCTGAGCGGTGGTGGCCACGCCAAGTCGTTGCCGTGCTCGCCGCAGGTGGTTCTCAACGGTGCGCGCAGACAGCCCCAGCGTGGCCGCTATCTCTGCCTGGCGCCGTCCAGCGGCGACCCAGCGCAGCACCTCGCGTTCGCGTGCGCTCAGCGCGCCCGCGGGGATATCCGCAGGCGCTTCGGCAAGCTGGCGCGCCGCACGGAAGGCTGACGTTCCGACTATTTCCAGCAGCAGGCGCGCGCTGGCGGATGCATCAATCGAAGTGCCGGCGAAACTGACCGCACCCTCCAGACCGGTCGGGCCGAACACCGGCACCTGCAACCCATGCAGGCCATCGCCGCGAGGCTGTTTCACCACCTGGTAGCGCTCGCCACGCACGCCGTGGCGCTTGCTCCAGAAGAACGGCGCATTGCTGTCCAGCACATGGCGGTTGACCGGACAGGCGTGCAGGTAGCGGGCGAGTCCGCTACCGCTGCCGTCGCCAAACCAGTCACCTTCAATCCAGTAAACACGTTGTGCGTCGCGCCCCAGCCCGGTTCCGGTGGCAAACACCAACAGGCGGTCGAAGCCCAAGGGCGAGGCGGCGGCGCGCAGCACGCCGCCTACCGCCGGCAATGACCGCGCCTGTTCCAGTTCCAGCAGCGCGGGCACCAGCGCAGGCATTGGCTCAGCGCCCCGCCAGCGCATCGAGCAGCGTACGTGCGGCCAGCTTGCCCAACGCGTTGCCGGCCAGCGGACTGTCGCCGGTCAGCAGCAGGCGATCCTGCAGCACGCTGCCATCGATGCCCTCATTGACGATCTGCACGTCCTGCTGGGCCAGTCGTTCGCCGAAGAACCAACGCAGCTGCCCCGGCATGTAGCCGATCTCCGGTGTCTGCCGGTCCATTGCGTCGGGGAAGGCACAGATGCGGTAGCCACGGAACAGCGAGGCACCCTCGGCTTCGTCGACGCCCGCCGCCAGCAGCGCCGCCGGGCCATGGCAGAGGGTGATGATGTGGCGCTGCTCGGCCATGGCCCATTGCAGCGCGGCCTTCACCGCCGCGCTCTCCGGCAGGCCGATCAACGCGCCGTGCCCACCGGGAATGAAGACAGCGGCGTAGTCCGAATCGGCGCCCAGGCCGGCCACCACCTGGTCCAGCTGCAACGGCTGGCGGAAGCGTGCCTGGTAGCGTTCGTACAGGGCGCCGATCTCGCTGTCCTTGTGTGGGAAGGCCCACCATTCGAACTTGACCGGGTTGCCGGACAGCGTCGCCACGTCGATGTCGAAGCCGGCCTTGTCCAGGTGGTACATCGGCAGCAGGGTTTCCACCGGATGGTTGCCGGTGGAGAAAAGGTGGCCATTGGCGGTCGGCAGATAGCGCTCGTCGGCGGCGATCATCAGCACCTTCCAGCGACCATCGCGGCGCGCATCCGGATAGTCGGCGCCGGACAGGTCGCTCTTGGGCGAGGTGAACTGCGACAGCGAATACGGCGACGGGAAGAAGGCATCGCGCTCGGCCGGATCGGGGCTGGGCTGGCGGCTGGGCTCTTGCGTGTTCATGCAGACCTCCGTTGGGGGAAAGTGAGCCCAGCATAGGAGGCCGGATGCGCAGGCGCGATGAGGGATTCCCCTCAATCGGCCGCAACCCGGATGCTGCAGCGCGCCACCCGGCCGGTTGGACAGTGGGATTATGTCGTGTTATCTAGCCGGTGCCGGGATAATCCCGGCATAACCACACAGCAAGCAAAGGAATGAAAATGAAAAGATTCGCCCGAGCATTGCGCGTCACTCTGAATATTCATCCGAACGAAAAGAGCAGCGTGTGGAATACCTGGCCTCTGTGGGTCGAATTCTGATCCTGCGGGCCAAACCCGCGATCGAGCGGTAGCAAGACGAAGGGACTCGTCTTTCGAGTCCCTTCCTGCCGGAGACGCACTGCATGCAAGGGATGTCGAATGAAGGCAGCGCCATTGCTGCCGAGCGCCTGGCTGCGCGCGTGGAGCGCGAAGGGCCGGTGCTGAAACTGGAAACCGGCGGTATCGGGGTTTTCTGCCCGGAACTGGCCGGCAAGGTCGACAAGGAGAATTCCGAGCACCTGTTCGTGGTCGAGTCGCTGGCCGACCTGTTCCGCCGGCACGAACGCGTGCGCTGGACCGAAGTGCGCAGCCTGATCGCCGCCTGCAGTGCTGAGCTCACCGGAGCACAGACCCTGGAGGCACTGCAGTCGCGCATGAGGCAGGCTCTGGATGGGGTATGCGGGCACGCGCTGGATGCCACGCCGGCGGTGTGGAAAGTGATGGCCCATCCCTTGATCCCGCTGGTGATCGACGGGCTCGATGCCCGCGGCACCGCAGCCATCGAACGCGCCCTGCATCTGCGCTACACCACCCAGGTCGAGCAGGTCATCCATCGGCGCCACCTGCTGCGCAACTTCCTCATCGGCCGTGCCGAATCACGGGCGATCGCCGCCGAACTCAAGCGCCGGGTCCGCAGTGGACGTTCGGCGCTGGACTACGCGCAGTCATTGCTGAGCCTGCGAGAGCGCATCGGCCTGGACAAGGTCACCTACCTGGTCACCGTGCAGCTGATCGCCATTTCCGGCGTGCCTGGCATGATGGCCGCCTGCCTGCTGCTGGCGATGCAGATGCATCCGCGCTGGCGCCAGCGCATCGAGGAGGAATTCGCACCGCTCTCGGATGCGGAAATCCATGCGCTGCCGATGGCCAGGATTCCCTGCACGATGCGCTTCCTGAAGGAAGTGATGCGACTGTATTCCACGCCCTTCAACAACCGCCGGGTGGCCGCCTGCGATCTGCAGGTGGAAGGGCAGGCCATCGCCGAAGGCACAGTGTTCGAGTTGAGTTCGTTCATCCAGCACCGCTCGGCGAAGTACTGGGATGACCCGCTGCAGTTCGATCCCGATCGCTGGTTGCCCGAACGGCGCAAGCGTACCGCCGGCATCTATGTGCCTTATGGCTTCCCCACGCGTTCCTGCGTGGGATCGGCGGTCGGCAATGCACAGCTGGTACTGCTGTGCGCGCTGCTGGCACGCGAGTTCCGCTTCACCCCCAGCGCCGACTATCGGCCCGAGGTGCGCATGGAGGGCTTTGCGATTCCGGCGGCGCTGCATGGCACGTTCTCGCGGCGTACGGCCGGTGCCTGATCTGTCGGGACGGCGGCTTACTTTCCCGTTCGCCCGTGTGCCTGCATGTCCTCATGCAGGATCCGCCGCAGCTCGACGATGGCCGGCGTAGCTTCCTGCACGCTGTGCCCGGACACGATCACCTTCTCCGAATCCGCGTGCGGCAGGTGCGAACTCCAGTAGGGCACCAGCCCGTCATCGGTCTTCTCAAGTGGGCCATCGGGCTTGGCGCGGGCGATGATCGAGTGGTAGTGCACCTTCGGTGACATCGGCAGGTCAGCCACGGCGCGGACGAACGGGTCGTCCTTGTCCAGGTTCTGGATGCTGTTCATCTGGTAGCCGTGCTTGCCGTCATTGCGGTCGATCTGGCCGTCGTTGGCAATGGTGGCGACGTCTTCCAGCACGGTCAGTGGCAACCGCACCAGCCGGCCGATCCACCGGCCGAGGCGGGTGCCCGCCACGTCGGTGCCGCGATGCGGCGTGGCGATGAACACCACGCGGGACACTTCCGGTTCCGGCAGGAAGGTCAGCACCGGTGCGCCTTTGGTGCGCAGCAGTTCGCGCTGGGCGGGCGTCATCTGCGCGGTGGCCAGCAGGGTGTCGACCAGGTGGTCGCCGGAGGAGGAGATCATCAACCGTGCGATCACCCCGCCCATGCTGTGCCCCACCAGCACCATGTCATGCGAGGCCTGCGCCTTGCCGCTGGGGTCGAAGTGCTTGAACACTTCAGCCAGCGTGTGGCGCATCGCATCGTGGCTCATCGCGATGGGCATGTTGGTCGGGTAATAGAACTGCCAGACCTGGAACTCCTGGCGGATCTCGTCGTCGCGCAGCAGTTCGTTGGCCACGTTGACCCAGGCTTCCGGACTGCTGGCCAGGCCATGGATCATCAGCAGCACGCGGCGGTTCGGGTCATAGGGCTGCATCATGTACAGATGCGGCGTGTCGATGCCGCCCTTGCCACCGAACAGCGTGCGCAGCGACTGTCGGCTGAAGTTGGAGCGGGCCAGCCACAGCGCATAGCCGGCAGTGAAGTTGGCTGCCAGTGGCACCTGCTGGCCGTGCAGGGTCACTTCCGAAACCTGGTAGGGATCGTGGATCTCCAGCTCCGGCTCGTCATCGTGCAGCACCTCCCACAGGTTTTTCCCCGAGAAGCGCAATAGCACCGTCATCGATGGCGAGGGCATCTCGCTCCAGCTCTGCGTGGCAGAACGTCTTGCCTGCGCCGCCTGCGCCGCTGCCGGAGGCGTGGTGGCCGTGCTGCCGGCCGGGTCATCCATCACTGCCACCAGTTCGGCACCGAAGCCATCGCGGCGATGCACGCTTCGCAGCGTGCCGGTGAACGACAGCGAGGCGGCGGGTACCAGCTCGCTGGGGGTACGCTGGTCCAGCGCCGATGCTTCGTCTGAAGGGGCCAGCACGAAGGTCCAGCGGCCCAGCTGGAAATGGCTGGCCTGGCCGTGCACGCGCCCGGTGGCATAGGCGTTGTAAAGCTGCACCGAGGCTTCCTGCACCGCCAGGTTGTAGTAGTCGCGCACCTGGGTCTGGCGGTCTTCGAAGCCGCGCTGGTTCGCCGTGCGCTCGGTGAAGAACAGATAGGCATAGGCCTGGCGCGCGACCTGCATCCACGCATCGAGGCGTGGCTGGAAGTCGGCATCCAGCTCGGTGACGGCGGTCTTGGCACGGCCGGATGCCGAGTACTCGCGCTTTGGCGCCGGCAGGGTCATCGCATACTGCAGCCACAACTCGGCCAGGCTGGAGCGCTTGTCTTCCTCGCGCACCACGATGCTGCTTTCCATGGCCTCGATGCAGGGCAGGCCGGGCTTGGCACAGACGCCCTCATCGAGCCCGGCCACGCGCAGGGTCTCAATGGTCGCCGCGCTGAGCTTGCCGGAGGTCAGGATGTCACCGCGCTTGAGCGCGATGTACTGGCCGGGCGTGACCGAGGCAACCTGCACCGACGGCCCGAACTGGCGCAGCGTCGCGCAGCCGCCCAGGGTGAGCAGCACGGTGATGATGAGGGTCGTGCGGCCGATGAAGCCCAAACCCGTGGTAGCCATGCGATCCTCCTGCGCGGTGGCGCCACTCTAGCGGTGGGCCTGTCAAAGCGGAATAGACCGGACGGTCGGTTTGGGCCTGGCCGCCTTGGGTGATTCAGCCATTCCCGTGTGACACTGCGGCCAATGGAAAGGACACGGTGATCGCGATGGTCTGGCTGGAAACCCGTATTCCCCCGCCCGTGGTAATGCTGCTGTTCGCCGCTATGGGCTTTGCAGCACGCTGGCTGTGGCCGGGTTTGCACCTTCGGGTGCCGGTGCCGGTTCTGCTGGCAGGGGTGACGGTGACGCTGGGTGTCGTGCTCAACTTGCTGCCCAAGATCTCTTTCCGACGCGCCGGTACCACCGTCAATCCTCTGCGACCTTCGGCGTCGAGCGCGCTGGTTACCAGCGGAATCTACCGCCGCACCCGAAATCCGATGTATCTCGGCCAGGCGCTGGTCCTGTTTGGTGCCATGGTGTACCTGCAGAACCTGATCGCGCTGCTGGTTGTGCCGCTGTTCCTGGCGTACATCACTTGGCTGCAGATCCTGCCGGAGGAGCGGGCACTGATGGCCCGCTTTCCCGAGGCGTACGCGCAGTACCGTCATCGCGTGCCACGCTGGCTGTAGCATCGGCTACGCCATCAGCGGCTGATCTGGCACTTCACCGCCGCCGAATAGCCCTCGTAGTCGTCACCCGCGATCACGTGCAGGGTGTGGCGCTTGTCGATGCGCTTCACGTAGGAAGGTTCCTCGGTATTGGCATGCTCGTTGACCTCGGTCACCGACCAAGCCCTGGCCAGGCGCTTGGGATCGACGCCGTTGAAGTACACGAAGAGGCCTTTCTCGCCTTCGGCCACATTCACATCGGCACTGCTGACCGTGCCGCCAAACAGCGCGACCGGCTTGTCCTCCGGCTCGAACGTGCCGCCCGGCTTCTTGGCCAGGCCGGCCGCCTGCAGCGCATCGATGGCGTCGGCCGCGCTGAAATCCGAGCCTGCCTTGCAGGCCAGCAGCGCCTCCAGCGTGGCGATGCCGGGCGGCGCGATGGCCGGGGCTGCGGCGTGCGTGGCTGGGGCGGCGGCGAGCGCGGTGAGGAGCAGGGACATCGCGAGGGGGGCTTTCATGGCAGATCCTTCTGGCGGTCGCGGATGAAGGGACTGCTGTGTTGGCGGTGTCATCCCGATTATGCGCCACACGTCCTGCGCGACGTGCAGGCACAAAAAAGCCGGAACCCCAGTTGACGGGAGATCCGGCTTCTTGCGGCCTCGACAGGCCTTACAGATGGTGGAGGTGGGCGGAATTGAACCGCCGTCCGAAGGCACTCCATCCCCAGCACTACATGCTTAGCTCACCGTTGGATCTCGTCCCCGAACAGCACGGTGCGCAAAGCGCATCCGGGAACCAGCCTGTTGTGTTCTAGTGCCGGACTGACAGGCAGCCGTCCAGCGCGATTCCATGATAGTGACTCTACACCGCGAGCATGGACACAAGCGGTTTCGAGGCTTAGGCCTTAAGCGGCCAGAGCGTAGTTGTCGTCGTTGGCAACTAGAGTTTTGCAGCTGGATTTACGAGGAAAGCTACCCCCTCGGCATGCGCCAGGCGACTTCACAACCCCCGTCGAAACCAATGCACCCCCGGTTTCTTCAAGTTCTGCAAGGTACAAGGCCTGTTTCGTGTCGCCACGGTCAGTGCCTGCCCAACAGTGGCAATGCTACGGCAAAACAGCTGAACAGTCACCTTGGCAATCCACAACAAGTTGTAGAGCCTCCGTCATAGCGGATTGGTAACGTCATGGGCACGAATTTGCGACACACTGGCGGCGACCATCCGGGCCAGGACAAACACGGAGACTGTGGGTGACCGAGGCAAGCCAACAACGCAGCCTACGACAGCTGGTCGGGCCCGTCGGGGCCGACTATCAGCGGCGCGCGCTGCCGCCCGGCTGGGTCTGGGCGGTACTGGCGGCGTTGCTTGCGGCCACCGCGCTGACCGAACTGCCGGCCACAGCGGCCGCAGCACTGGTCGCCAGTGCGGTGGTGGTGCATTGGTCGCAGCGCGGTCGCATCCATTGGCTGGGCTGGCGTCTGCCGGGCATGGCGGTGTTGGCGGCCCTGCTGTGGGGGCCGGAAGTGCTGTCGCAGTGGTTCGAGCACGGGCTGGCCGTGGTCCTGATGTCGCTGGCGAGCCTCAGCATCGGCGTGCATGTGTGGCAGTCGCGGCAGCTGGCGCGACAGCTGCAGGGCGCTGCCGATTCGCTGGATGACGCCCAGCTGCTGGCCCTGTTGCCGGCCGATGCGGCCCAGATGGCACAGCAGTGGCGCGCGGGCGATGACCGGCATGCCCCGGAACTGGCGGTCGTAATGCACCTGGCCGTGATGCACGCGGCACTGGCACCGCGCATGCGCGGGCAGGGCATGCTGGCGGGGTGACCCGCCTTTTGTAGAGCCGAGCCTGCGCTCGGCTGCCCTTCTTGCCGAAGCCGAGCATGGCTCGGCGCTACAGCCTTACGCGTCGCGGTTGCCGCGACGCATCACACGCTGCTTCTCGATCGCCCAGTCGCGGTCCTTGGCGGCATCGCGCTTGTCATGGGTCTGCTTGCCCTTGGCCAGCGCGACTTCGAGCTTGATCTTGTTCTTGCTCCAGTACATCGCAGTGGGCACGATCGTGTAGCCATCGCGCTCGACCTTGCCGATCAGCTTGTCGATCTCGTTCCGGTGCAGCAGCAGCTTGCGCTCGCGCCGGTCATTGGCCACCACGTGGGTGGAGGCCTGGATCAACGGGGTGATCTGTGCGCCGATCAGGTAGATCTCGCCGCGTTTCACATAGGCGTAGGCGTCGATGATGTTGCCGCGGCCTGCGCGGATCGACTTGACCTCCCAGCCCTGCAGGGCGAGGCCGGCCTCGAAGCGCTCTTCGATGTGGTACTCGTGGCGGGCACGCTTGTTCAACGCGATGGTTTTGTTGGCCGTCGCGCTCTTTGCTTTATCCTTGCCGCTGTTCTTGCTCATTTCCGTATTGTCTCCGATTCGGGCCCGCCCGGTCGATTGCCGAAACGTCCTGTATTCATGCCTACTATCCGCCGCAGCGCCCTGGTCGAACATTCGGCCGCGCGCATGTTCGACCTGGTCAATGATGTCCAGGCCTATCCGAGCCGTTTCCGCTGGTGCTCGGCTGCCCAGATCATGGAGCAGGGCGAGGACCGCCTGGTGGCGCGCCTGGACCTGGGCCTGGGTTCGTTCAGCACCTGGTTCCAGACCGAAAACACCCTGCGGCGACCGCACAGCATCGATATGCAGCTGCGCGATGGCCCGTTCAAGCAGCTGCACGGCCGCTGGGAATTCCATGCGCTGGCCGAGGATGCCTGCAAGGTCACCCTGACCCTGGAGTTCGAACCCAGCTCGCGCCTGCTCGGTCCGGCGCTGGCGATCGGCTTCCAGGGGCTGGCCGATCGCATGGTCAACGATTTCGTCCGCGTCGCCGACGAGGGCTGAGCGATGATCGAGGTCGAGGTGGTACTGGCCTGGCCGCAGCGGGTGCTGTCGTGCCGCCTGCAGCTGGAAGAGGGGGCCACCGTCGCCGATGCTGTCGCGGCGGCCGCACTGGAAGGCAGTGCCGATTGTCCCGCCGTCGCCGTGCATGGCGTACTGGCACGCCCGCACCAGGTTCTGCTGGACGGCGACCGCATCGAACTGCTGCGCCCGCTGCTGGCAGATCCGAAGGATAACCGCCGGCGTCGCGCGCTCGGCGGTTGATTCCAGCAGCCGTACCTGCGGACGGGCAGGGGGCTCAGCGGCCCTTCTTCTTCTTGTCCTTCGGCAGATTGCGGCCGAACTGGCGCACGGTCTGCTGGGCCAGGGCCTTGTCGTTGCCCGGGAAGTAATCGCCTTCCCAGCGGGTCACGGTGTCATTCTCGAAGAACACCACGAAGTTCTTCACTTCGGTACGGCCCAGGCGGTTCACGCGCTGGCTGGAGGTGTAGTCCCAGCGCTGGGCGTGGAACGGGTCGGGAATGGACGGGGTGCCCAGCAGCGCGGTGACCTGCTGCTTGCTCTGCCCGACCTGCAGCTTGGCCACGGCATCTTCCCGGATCAGGTTGCCCTGATAGATGGGTTGCTTGTAGATGATGCCGCACCCGGTGGTGGACAGGGCGACGGCGGCGACCAACAGGAGATTGCGCATCGGGACTGGCGGTTGGGGAAATCAAACCGATGATACACTCCCGGCGTGCCACCGCGACCCAATCCGAGGCAGCTGGCGCTAAATCGCCAATGAACGGAGACCTATGGAAACCCACGACCTGCGTAAAGTCGGCCTGAAGGTGACCCATCCGCGGATGCGGATCCTGGCGCTGCTCGAGCAGCGCAATGCCCAGCACCACATGACCGCCGAAGACATCTACCGCCAGCTGCTGGAGCATGGCGACGAGATCGGCCTGGCCACGGTGTACCGGGTGCTGACCCAGTTCGAGGCCGCCGGCCTCGTGCTCAAGCACAATTTCGAGGGCGGCCAGGCCGTTTACGAGCTGGACCGTGGCGGCCACCACGACCACATGGTCGACGTGGACAGTGGCAAGATCATCGAGTTCGAAAGCCACGAGATCGAGGAGCTGCAGCGCAAGATCGCCGCAGACCATGGCTACGAGCTGGAAGAGCACTCGCTGGTGCTGTACGTGCGCAAGAAGCGCAAGTAAGCCGTTCCGGCCAGCTGGATGCGACGAAACCCCGGGCCTGCCCGGGGTTTTTTCGTTGCTTACGGTAGATCCACGCCATGCGTGGATGGCCCCATGAGCACCTCAAGATCGACCGCCTCAGCCATGGCCCGGTTGCCGGCATCACCCGGGTGGAGGTGGTCGCCGGAGTCGTAGGCGGCGGCCATCCGTGAGGGATCGGCCGGGTCGCGCAGCGCCGCGTCCAGGTCGATCACTGCGTCGAACGGGCTGTCCGTGCGCAGCCAGGCATTGATCCGCTGGCGCAGGCCATCCTTGTCCGGGTGGTAGTAGTCGTCCAGTGGCGTGCCGGGCAGGGCGTCGGCAAACGGCGGCAGGGTGGCGCCAATGATCCGCACGCCACGGTGGCGGGCCTGTTCTGCCAGCGTGCGATACCCCGCCTGCAGTTCGGCCAGCGTGGGCCGGGCCTGGTTCCGGGCGAATGCGGTACCTGGCCAGCTGATGTCATTGATGCCGATCAGCACGATCACACTGGATACCGCAGGCTGGTCCAGCGCGTCGCGCCGGAAGCGGACCAGGGCGGATTCACCCATGCCGTCGCGCAGCAGCCGCCCCCCGGAAATGCCGGCGTTCACCACGGCTATGCCCCGCGCTGCCAGGCGCGCGGCCAGATGATCGGTCCAGCGCTGGTCCTGGTCGAGGCTGGCGGTGGCACCGTCGGTGATCGAATCCCCGATCACCACCACGCTGCGCGCGTCGGCGCCGGCCTCGACGTCAATTCCGGTCAGCAGCAGGCGGGCGGTGGTGCTGCTGGCTGCGCTCAGGGCCTGGGCCCGGCTCTGGTCGCCGGGGGCGATCCAACTGGTCTGGCGGCCTTCCCAATGGAACGTCTGAACGGTTGCCGGCCCCGGCACAAAGACGCTGACCTGCACTGCCTGGCGGTCATCCGTGGCCAGCGGGAGCGGATCGCTCAGCTGTTCCTGACCGGGCCCGATCAACACCCCGGGCTGGCCGCCGAAGCTGAGCGGTTGCGGGATGGCGCCCGCGCGTGCGGCCACGCTGGCTGCTCCGATCCGCAGCGGCTGGGTGCCGTAGGCATTGCTCAGCCGCACCCGCAGCCGCGGGCCGCCCAGGCTGATGCGCGCCGTCTGGCGGAAGGTCTGGTCCTGCAGTGTGGCCGGGACCAGGGTCGGGAACAGGAAATCCGCGTTCCAGACCGGCTGCGGGCTGGCCTGCCAGCTGGCGACCCAGTGCGGGGCGGATGCGGCACTGGCGGCGCCGGACACGGCGAGCAGGGCGGTGGCGGTGAGCTGGCTCAAGCGGTTCATCGGGCAGTCCCGAGTGGAGGGACCGCCATGGTGATTCCATGCTTATCTGTGAACTAGACTGCGCATGGACAATCATCTGTGAACTGGATTCATTGCCATGGCGCGACCTGACATCAACCGATCTGGCGAACTGGAAGTGTTCGTGCGCGTGATCGAGACCGGTGGCTTCTCCGCCGCCGCCCGAACGCTGGACATGACCCCGTCGGCGGTCAGCAAGCTGGTGGCCCGGCTGGAGCAACGGCTGGGCACGCGCCTGCTGCAACGCTCCACCCGCCAGCTGCAGCTGACCCCGGAAGGCTGCGCGTTCTACGAGCGTGGCCTGCGCGTGCTGGCCGACCTGGAGGAGGCCGAGCGTTGTGCCAGCGCCCATGCCGAGCCGCGCGGGCGGCTGCGGGTCAACTCCAACGTGCCGTTTGGCCGCCATTTCCTGTTGCCGCTGCTGCCGGCGTTCCTTGAGCGTAACCCGCAGGTGGGCGTGGACCTGACCCTCAACGACGAGGTGATCGACCTGCTGGAGCAGCGCACCGACGTGGCAGTGCGGGCCGGGCCGCTGAAGAGCTCCAGTCTGGTGGCGCGACGGCTGGGCGCGACGCGGATGATGATCGTGGCTGCACCGGCCTACGCGCAGCGGCACGGGCTGCCACGCACTGCCGAGGAGCTGCAGTCGCACAACCGGCTGGACATCGGCCACGCGCGTGCGATGCAGGGGTGGCCGTTGCTGCAGGAGGGGCGCGAGCGGATGCTGCTGCCCAGTGGCAATGCCCGCGCCAGCAACGGCGATGCGCTGCGCCAGCTGGTGCTGGGCGGGCTGGGCATGGCGCGGCTGGCGGCATTCCAGGTGCAGGAGGACATTGCTGTCGGGCGCTTGCTGCCGGTGCTGGAAGAGGCCAATCCCGGCGACCTGGAAGAGGTGCACGCGGTGTTCCTGGGGCAGGGCGGTTACCTGCCGCTGCGGGTGCGCGCGTTCCTCGATTTCCTGGTGGAGAACGTCGACCTGACGCAGCCACGGGGGTAATGCCGGCCGCTGGGGTGAGCTGTGCCACGCTGGTGCGCGGAAGCCGAGCATGGGCTCGGCGCTACACGTCGGTTCGTTCGGGAAATCCTGTAGAGCCGAGCCCGCGCTCGGCTCCGCCGGCCTCAGGCCTGCAGCAGCTTGCGGGCGGCGGCGCGCGCTTCCTTGCTCACTTCCACGCCGCCGAGCATGCGCGCCAGCTCTTCCTCGCGCGCCTTGTTGTCCAGCTTTTCCACTGCGCTCTGGGTCATGCCTTCCACTGGGGCCTTGCTGACCCGGTAATGGGCATGGCCCTTGGAAGCGACCTGCGGCAGGTGGGTCACGCACAGTACCTGGCGCTTCTCGCCGAGCGCGCGCAGCTTCTGGCCGACGATGTCAGCCACCGCGCCGCCGATGCCGGAGTCGACCTCGTCAAACACCATGGTTGGCACTGCATCCAGGTCCAGCGCGGCCACTTCAATGGCCAGCGAGATGCGTGACAGTTCACCGCCCGAGGCCACCTTGCGCAGGGCGCGCGGCGGCTGGCCGGCGTTGGCCGCCACCAGGAACTCGACGCGCTCGGCACCCTGCGGGTCGGGCTTGCCGCTGTCCTGTGGCTCCAGTTCGATCAGGAACTGGCCGCCGCCCATGCCGAGCTCGGCGATGATGCCGGTGGTGGTGGCCGACAGTTCGGCAGCGGCGCTGCGGCGGCTGGCGGTCAGCACTTCAGCCCGCACGCGCCAAGCGGCGGCGGCCTTGTCGATCTCGCCGGCCAGGCGCTGCAGGCGCTCGTCGGCGCCACGCAGCTGCTCCACTTCGGCATGCATGCGCTCGCGCTGCGCGCCCAGTTCGTCCATCGGCACGCGGTGCTTGCGGGCCAGGTCGTGCAGGCGGCCGAGGCGGCGCTCGTTCTCCTCGAACTGTTCCGGGTCGGCATCCAGATCGTCGTGCACGCGATCAAGCAGCGACAGGGCTTCGTGCAGCTGGATCGAGGCGTTCTCGATCAGGCCGTCCACTTCGCCCAGGCGCGGGTCGTGCTCGACCAGCCGCGACAGCTCGTGGCGCACCTGCTGCAGCAGGTCCAGCGCAGAGCTGCCGTCATCGCCGTTGAGCTGGTTGCTGGCCGCCTGGCAGGCGCTCAGCAGGGCGCTGGCGTGGGCCTGGCGACGGTGGCTGGCGCCAAGCGCGGCAATCGATTCCGGTTCCAGGTCCTCGCGGTCCAGTTCGCGCAGCTGGTGCTCCAGGAAGCCGATCCGGTCACTGACGTCGCCCTGTTGCGACAACGCCAGCGATTCATCGACCAGTGCCTGCCAGGCCGCGGCGGCGTGGCGCACCTGGCGGCGCTCGTTCTCGTTGCCGGCATAGGCATCCAGCAGGGCCAGCTGCGACGGGCGCGCCAGCAGCGCCTGCTGTTCATGCTGGCCGTGGATCTCCACCAGCAGCGAGGCCAGGTCGCCCAGCTGTGCCAGCGTCACCGGGCGGCCATTGATCCAGGCCCGCGAGCCGCCGTCGGCGCGGATCACGCGGCGCAGCTGGCATTGGTCCTCGTCGTCCAGCTCGTTGTCGGCCAGCCACTGGCGGGCGGCCTGCAGCTGCTCCAGCGCGAACTCGGCGGAAAGCTCGGCGCGTGCGGCGCCATGGCGGACCACGCCGCTGTCGGCGCGCAGGCCGGACAGGAAGCCCAGTGCGTCGACCATCAGTGACTTGCCGGCGCCAGTCTCGCCTGAAACCACGGTCATGCCCGGCCCGAACTCCAGTTCGGTGGCGCGGACGACGGCGAAATCCTTGATCGAAAGATGTCTGAGCATGGGTAAGGGGGTGTCAGCAGCCGCGCAACGCTAGCACGCGGGCGCGGGAGGTCCAATGACTTGCCAAGGCGATGCGCCGCCATTATCTAGTGTCCGTGTCTCACAGGTTGATTCCATGCACGGTTCTCCCGACCAGCTTGCCCCGCGTGCGCGCCACCTGCTGCGCACGCTGATCGCGCGATACATCCAGGACGGCGAGCCGGTCGGCTCGCAGACGCTGGCGCGCGTGGCCGGCCTGGAGGTCAGCCCGGCCACCATCCGCAACATCCTGGGCGACCTGGAGGATCTGGGCCTGCTGGCCTCGCCACATACCTCGGCCGGCCGCGTCCCGACCGCGCATGGCTATCGGGTGTTCGTCGACAGCCTGCTGCAGATGCAGCCGCCGGGCGAGGGCGAGCTGGCCCGGTTGCGCCAGGAGCTGGCCGGCGGCGGCAGTACCCAGGCCCTGCTCGGCAGCGCCTCGGAGCTGCTGTCGGCGATGAGCCACTTCGTCGGCGTGGTCAGCGCACCGCGGCGCGAGCAGTTCGCCTTCCGCCAGATCGATTTCGTGGCGCTGGACGGGCGCCGGGTGCTGGCGATCCTGGTATTTGCCGACAACGAGGTGCAGAACCGGGTGATCGAGACCCGGCAGGAGTTTGCGCCGGGGCAGCTGGAGCAGGTCGCCAACTACCTCAATGCGCATTTCGCCGGCCTGCCGATGGCCGAGATCCGTACCCGCCTGCTGCTGGAGCTGCGCGACGCCCGGTCCGAACTGGAGCAGTTGCTGGCCCACAGCATCGAACTGGCCGAGCAGGCCCTGCAGCCGGCGGCCGACGACATGCTGGTGGCCGGGCAGACCCGCTTGATGGGCGTGCAGGACCTGTCCGACCTGGAGCGCCTGCGCGAACTGTTCGAGCTGTTCTCCAGCAAGCGCGAGATCCTGCAGCTGCTGGAGCGGACCATCCAGGCGCCGGGGGTGCGCATCTTCATCGGCGAAGAGACCGGAATGATGCCGCTGCAGGGCGTCTCGCTGGTCACCGCCCCGTATACCGCCAATGGCCAGGTGCTGGGCGTGCTGGGCGTGATCGGTCCCAAGCGGATGGCCTACGACCGGGTGATCCCGCTGGTCCAGGCCACCGCCGATGTGCTTGGCGCGGCCTTTTCGCCGGCCGGACGCACGCCGGGAACATCCGACGCTTGAAACGCAGCATCCCGCCCACACTAGGGTGGGTGGAGGCGGAGAGTGACCGCCAGGGACCCAGACATGAACCACGAACATCCAGATATCGAATCCCAGCAGAGTGCCGCCGATGCGGCTGCCACCGCCGGCGTCAACGACGAAGTCGAGCGTCTGCGCGCCGAAGTCGAGCAGGTCAAGGCCGATGCGCTGCGTGAGCGCGCCGACCTGGAAAACCAGCGCAAGCGCGTTGCCCGTGACATCGAGCAGGCCCGCAAGTTCGCCAACGAGAAGCTGCTGGGCGAGCTGTTGCCGGTGTTCGACAGCCTGGATGCCGGCCTGAAGGCCGCCGGCGACGACCCGCACCCGCTGCGCGAAGGCCTGGAGCTGACCTACAAGCAGCTGCTGAAGGTCGCTGCCGACAACGGCCTGGTCCTGCTGGACCCGATCGGCCAGCCGTTCAACCCGGAGCACCACCAGGCCATCAGCCAGGCGCCGACCCCGGGCGCTGCCCCGGGCAGCGTGGTGACCGTGTTCCAGAAGGGCTACCTGCTCAACGAGCGCCTGCTGCGGCCGGCGCTGGTGGTGGTGGCCGCCGACTGACCCTGCCGGGCCGGGCGGCGGGAATGACCTGCGACCCGGCCCGACGCTGAACGCGCCGGGCGACCGGAAACACAGCGTTCGGGAGGTGGCTTGAATGTTCCACGGGCCTCCCCCACATCGTATTCATCCACCGGCCGAACGGCCGGACTGACCCCAACAAGCATCCTCAGGAGTCTCCCCCATGGGCAAGATCATTGGTATCGACCTCGGCACCACCAACTCGTGCGTGGCGATCATGGACGGCGGCAAGGCCCGCGTCATCGAGAATTCGGAAGGCGATCGCACCACCCCGTCGATCGTCGCCTACACCAAGGACGGCGAAGTCCTGGTCGGTGCCTCGGCCAAGCGCCAGGCCGTGACCAACCCGAAGAACACCTTCTACGCGGTGAAGCGCCTGATCGGCCGCAAGTTCACCGACGGTGAGGTGCAGAAGGACATTGCCCACGTCCCGTACAGCATCCTCGCCCATGACAATGGCGATGCCTGGGTCGCCACCAGCGACGGCAAGAAGATGGCCCCGCAGGAAATCTCGGCCAAGGTGCTGGAGAAGATGAAGAAGACCGCCGAGGACTTCCTCGGTGAGAAGGTCACCGAAGCGGTCATCACCGTGCCGGCCTACTTCAACGACAGCCAGCGCCAGGCGACCAAGGACGCCGGTCGCATCGCCGGCCTGGACGTCAAGCGCATCATCAACGAGCCGACCGCGGCTGCGCTGGCCTACGGCCTGGACAAGGGCGATAACAAGGATCGCAAGATCGTGGTGTACGACCTGGGCGGCGGCACCTTCGACGTCTCGGTGATCGAGATCGCCAATGTCGACGGCGAGAAGCAGTTCGAAGTGCTGGCCACCAACGGCGACACCTTCCTGGGTGGCGAAGACTTCGACAACCGCGTCATCGAGTACCTGGTTGAAGAATTCAACAAGGACCAGGGCATCGACCTGCGCAAGGATCCGCTGGCCCTGCAGCGCCTGAAGGATGCTGCCGAGCGCGCCAAGATCGAGCTGTCCAGCGCCCAGCAGACCGAAGTGAACCTGCCGTACGTCACCGCTGACGCGTCGGGTCCGAAGCACCTGAACATCAAGCTGACCCGCGCCAAGCTGGAAGCACTGGTGGACGACCTGATCAAGAAGTCGATCGAGCCGTGCCGCGTCGCCCTGAACGATGCCGGCCTGCGTTCGAGCGACATCAGCGAAGTGATCCTGGTCGGCGGCCAGACCCGCATGCCGAAGGTGCAGCAGGCGGTGACCGAGTTCTTCGGCAAGGAACCGCGCAAGGACGTCAACCCGGACGAAGCCGTGGCACTGGGTGCGGCGATCCAGGGCGGCGTGCTGGGCGGCGACGTCAAGGACGTGCTGCTGCTGGACGTGACCCCGCTGTCGCTGGGTATCGAAACCATGGGTGGCGTGTTCACCAAGATCATCGAGAAGAACACCACCATCCCGACCAAGGCCTCGCAGGTGTTCTCCACCGCCGAGGACAACCAGTCGGCCGTGACCGTGCACGTGCTGCAGGGTGAGCGCGAACAGGCCCGCTTCAACAAGTCGCTGGCCAAGTTCGACCTGTCCGGCATCGAGCCGGCCCCGCGCGGTCTGCCGCAGGTTGAAGTGTCCTTCGACATCGACGCCAACGGCATCCTGCACGTGTCGGCCAAGGACAAGAAGACCAACAAGGAACAGAAGGTCGAGATCAAGGCCGGTTCGGGCCTGTCCGAGGAGGAGATCGCGCGCATGGTCGCCGACGCGGAAGCCAACCGCGAAGAAGACAAGAAGTTCCAGGAACTGGTGCAGGCCCGCAACCAGGCCGACGCCCTGATCCACGGCACCCGCAGCGCCATCACCGAGCACGGCAGCAAGGTCGGCGGCGATGTCATCGGCAAGGTCGAGGCGGCGCTGGCCGACCTGGAAACCGCGATGAAGGGCGACGACAAGGCACAGATCGAAGCCAAGTCGAAGGCACTGGAAGAAGCTGGCCAGTCGCTGTTCGCCGCTGCTTCGGCCGACCAGGGCGGTGCCCCGGGGGCCGACGCCGGCAATGCCGGCAAGGCGCAGGATGACGTGGTCGACGCTGAGTTCACCGAAGTCAAGGACGACAAGAAGTCCTGATCCGGACCGACGCGGGACGCTGGCCACCAGCGTCCCGTTGTCGCATCAGGGTCCTGACCGCCCACCGGCGTGTCGGGGCGCCCGACGCAAGAGCGGACCTGGTTCCGCTCTTCCGCTTTGACGAATCCCGACTTTCCGGAACCCGATTCACGATATGAGCAAGCGCGATTACTACGAAGTGCTGGGCGTTGCCCGCACCGCCACCGACGACGAGCTGAAGAAGGCGTACCGTCGCTGCGCGATGAAGTTCCACCCGGACCGCAACCCGGGTGATGCAGCGGCCGAGGCCTCCTTCAAGGAGTGCAAGGAAGCCTACGAAGTGCTGTCCGACGGCAACAAGCGCCGCATGTACGACAGCCACGGCCACGCCGCGTTCGAGCACGGCATGGGCGGCGGCGGTCCGGGTGGTCCGGACATGAACGATATCTTCGGCGATATCTTCGGCAACATCTTTGGCGGCGGCGGCGGTGGCCCGCGCCAGGCCCGTCGCGGCGCCGATATCGGCTACGTGATGGAGCTGGACCTGGAAGAAGCCGTGCGCGGCGTCGAGCGCCGCATCGAGATTCCGACCCTGGCCGAGTGCAGCGACTGCGATGGCAGTGGCTCCGAGGACGGCAAGGTCGAGACCTGCAATGTGTGCCATGGCCGCGGCCAGGTGCGCATCCAGCGCGGCATCTTCGCCATGCAGCAGGCCTGCCACAACTGCGGCGGCCGAGGCCAGATCATCGCCAAGCCCTGCAAGACCTGCCACGGCAACGGCCGCGTCGAGGAAGACAAGGTGCTGTCGGTGAAGGTGCCGGCGGGCGTCGATACCGGTGACCGCATCCGCCTGCAGGGCGAGGGTGAAGCCGGGCCGGCCGGTACGCCGCCGGGCGACCTGTACGTGGAAGTGCGCGTGCGCGAGCATGCGATCTTCCAGCGCGATGGCGACGACCTGCACTGCGAAGTGCCGATCCGCATCTCGCAGGCGGCACTGGGTGACACCGTGCGCGTGGCTACCCTCGGCGGCGAAGCGGAGATCCGCATTCCGGCCGAGACCCAGACTGGCAAGCTGTTCCGCCTGCGCGGCAAGGGTGTGCGTTCGGTGCGCAGCCGCAGCGAAGGCGACCTGTATTGCCGCGTGGTGGTGGAGACGCCGGTCAACCTCACCACCGAACAGCGCAAGCTGCTGGAGCAGTTCGAAGCCACCTTCGTCGGCGAGGAAGCGCGCAAGCATTCGCCGAAGTCGGCCACCTTCATCGACGGCGTGAAAGGCTTCTGGGACCGGATGACGTCCTGAGTTTTTCAACCGGAGCGTTGAGCGGAAGCGCCGGGCCATGCCCGGCGTTCTCGTTTGCGATCCGCGATGGTTTCCGCCGGGCATGCGCCGCGATGGTGGATCCACGCCATGCGTGGATGTCGTTACCGGAAAAACGCCGCAGGTGTCTGCCCCAGCTGGCGCTTGAACATGCTGGTGAACGCGCTGGGGCTGTCGTAGCCCGTCGCCAGCGCGACATCGATGACCTTGTCGCCGACCGCCAGCCGTTCCATCGCGGCCAGCAGCCGTGCCTGCTGCCGCCACTGGCCGAAGGTCATGCCCAGCTCGTTGGCGAAATGCCGCTGGATGGTTTTCACGTCCACCTCCAGCGCCTGCGCCCAGTCCTGCAGCGTGGCGTCATCGCCCGGGTGCTTCTGCAGGTGCAGGCAGATCCGCTGCAGGCGCGGGTCGGTTGGCGCGGGCAGGTGCAACGGCAGCACGTCCATGCGGTGCAGCTCATCCAGCAGCAGGCGGACCACGCGGCCATCGCGGCTGTCCTCGATGTGCTCGCCCTTGACCAACGTGGCGGCCTGCAGCAGCTCGCGCAGCAGGGGCGAGACCTGCACCGCGAACGGTTCGGCGGGCAACTGCGGGGCGAACGACGGGTCGATGTACAGGCTGCGCATGTGCACGGCGGCGATGCAGTCCACCGCATGCACCATCCCGGCCGGCATCCAGATCGCGCGGTTCGAGGGCACCACCCAGCGGCCGACTTCCGAGCGCACCACCATCAGGCCGGAGATGGCGTAGACCAGCTGGTGGCGCTGGTGCTTGTGCCCCGGAATGTGGGTACCTACCGGGTACTGGGTAACCCGATAGGTGACCGGGCGATGCAGTGGAACCTCCCGCCAGGGCGCGGCCGGATCGACGTCACTGGCAATGTCCTTTTTGCGATAGGGCATGACCTGAACGCGGCAGAAGGGAGGGAAGGGCAACC
Source organism: Stenotrophomonas sp. DDT-1 (assembly GCF_001580555.1). Classification (NCBI taxonomy): domain Bacteria; kingdom Pseudomonadati; phylum Pseudomonadota; class Gammaproteobacteria; order Lysobacterales; family Lysobacteraceae; genus Stenotrophomonas; species Stenotrophomonas sp. DDT-1. The sequence continues at coordinate 185,681 of NZ_LEKR01000001.1, read as the reverse complement.
GTAGCATGCGGGGCTCGCCCCCAACCTGACTGCGTCCATGTCGACCCTGGCTTCTCCCGCAACGACCTCACGCCCGGCGGCCCCCGGCGTGCTGGCCGCCATTTCCACCTCGCACGTCGTCAACGACATGATGCAGTCGCTGATCCTGGCCATCTATCCGGTGATCAAGGGCGGCTTCAATCTCAGCTTCACCCAGATCGGCCTGATCACGTTGACCTACCAGCTCACTGCGTCGATCTTCCAGCCGTTGATCGGTGTCGCCACCGACCGCCGCCCGGCACCGTATTCGCTGCCGATCGGCATGGCTTCGACCCTGTGCGGGATGCTGTTGCTCGGCTTCGCACCGAACTACGCGATGGTGCTGCTGGCAGCGGCAATGGTCGGCATCGGCTCAGCGATCTTCCATCCGGAGGCCTCGCGCATCGCGCGGCTCGCCTCGGGCGGCCGTCATGGCTTCGCGCAGTCGGTGTTCCAGGTGGGGGGCAATTTCGGTACCGCGTTGGGCCCCCTGATTGCGGCCGCAGTGATTGTGCCGTATGGCCAGCACGCCGCGTCGTGGTTCGCAGGCGCGGCCCTGATCGGCATCGCATTGCTGACCTATGTTGGCCGCTGGTACGCGTTGCATCTGGGCGCGCCGCGCCCAGCCAGTACCGCCTCGATGGCGCCGCGCCATCCACCACGCACGGTGGCCAAGGTGCTGGCGATCCTGCTGGTGCTGATCTTCAGCAAGTACTTCTACATGGCCAGCATCGGCAGCTACTTCACCTTCTACCTGATCCACCATTTCGGCATTCCGGTGGCGCAGGCGCAGCTGCACCTGTTCGCGTTCCTGGTGGCGTCCGCCGCTGGCGGCTTCCTCGGCGGCCCGTTGGGTGACCGGATCGGCCGCAAGCCGATCATCTGGACCTCGATCCTCGGCGTGGCGCCGTTCGCGCTGATGCTGCCGCATGCCGACCTGTTGTGGACGACGGTGCTCGCGGTGCTGATCGGCTTCGTGCTGTCTTCGGCGTTCTCGGCGATCGTGGTCTATGCGCAGGAGATGATGCCGCACCGCATCGGCATGGTGTCCGGCCTGTTCTTCGGTTTCGCGTTCGGTATGGGCGGGCTGGGTGCTGCCGTGCTCGGCCTGCTGGCGGACAAGACCAGCATTGAGTACGTCTACCAGCTGACCGCGTTCCTGCCGCTACTTGGCATCGTGGCGGCGTGGCTGCCGCCGTCGCGGCCTGCTGCTCACTGAGGGGGTTTGGTTTGCAGTGCTTGCAGCCCTGCACCCGCAGAGGCAACGGCAACCGCCGAAGCGCGCTATCCGTGGATTGGCGGGGTGGGTCCGGTTGCGGGGGACGCCGTGAATACGTCCCTGTAGGCTGGGTCGCGCCATCCATGGCGCTCACGCCCCCGCAACCGGACCCACCCCGCCTTCGACAGTTTCCTGCGATTTGTCGGAACGGTGTACTGCTCTGGTAGGTGTCGAGCTTGGTCGACACGGTAGACCCATGCCATGCGTGGATGAATTCATTCGATATCTGACAGATGTGTCGACCAAGGTCGACACCCACCAACAGCCGCAGTTACCAACAGCCGCGTGAACCTGTCGAAGGTGGGGCGGTGTCGGAGTGCGGGGTGTCAGCCGCATGGATGCGGCTGCCAAGCCTACAGGGACGTACTTGCGGCGTCCCCGCATTCCGACACCGCCCCGCCACCCCACGGATAGCTCGCTTTTGCCGTTGCCGTTGCTTGCAGCTTCGGCAGGTGCAGGGCTGCAAGCCCTGCTGAAAACCCCCTTGGGCGTAGAATGCGACCATGAGCGAATCCCTTGATAACCACCTGGTCCACGGCCGCCGCCAGCGGCCCGACGGCCCGTCGCCGATCGATGTCATCTCGGTCCAGTCGCAACTTGTCTACGGCCACGCCGGCAACAGCGCTGCCGTACCGCCGATGCGCGCGCTTGGCGTGCGTGTGGCAAGCATTCCGACGGTGCTTCTCAGCAACGCGCCGTTCTACGACACCACGCGTGGCCGCGTGCTGCCGGCCGACTGGTTCGCCGACCTGCTGCTGGGCACCCACGAACGCGGCCTGCCGCAGCGGGCGAAGATGCTGGTCTCCGGCTACTTCGGCAGCACCGCCAACGGTGCCGCCTTCGCAGACTGGCTGGACGACATCCTGCCGGGCTGCCCGCAGCTGCGCTATTGCCTGGACCCGGTGATTGGCGACACGCACACCGGCCCCTACGTGGAACCCGGGCTGGAAGCGATCTTCGCCGAGCGCCTGCTGCCGCATGCCTGGCTGGTGACGCCGAACGCTTTCGAACTGAATCGCCTGACCGGCATGCCGGCGCTGGCCGAGGCCGATGCCCTCGCCGCCGCGCGCACGCTGCTGGATCGCGGCCCGCATTGGGTGATCGCGCACAGCGTGGGCGGCACCCCGGGTGAACTGGTGACCCTGGCCGTCGGCCGCGAGGAAACCTGGCGCTGGACCTCGCCGCTGCTGCCGGTGGACGTGGCGGGTACCGGCGATGTGCTGATGTCGCTGGTGGTGTCGTTCCTGCTGCGCGGCGAATCGATGCAGCAGGCGATTTCGCGTGCGATTGCCGGCACCCATGCGGCGCTGGAGGCGACCCTGGACAACGGCTTCGAGGAATTCGACGTGGTCGCCGCCGCGCCGGCGGCGCTGGCCGAAGGAATGCGCTTCCGCGCCGAACGCGTGGCATGAGCGGCCTGGACCCACGCACGCCGCGCACGGTCGGCATCGTCGGCAGCGCTGGCGCCTACGGGCGCTGGCTGACCCGCTTCTTCCAGCAGCACCTGCAGCTGCAGGTGATCGGCCACGATCCGGCCGACCCAGGTTCGCACACGCCGGAACACCTGCTGGCGCAGGCCGATGTGCTGGTGTTCTCGGCACCGATCCGGCACACCCCGGCGTTGATCGCCGAGTACGTGCGGCAATCGGCGGGCCGCGAGCAGGGCAGGCTGTGGCTGGATGTGACCTCGGTAAAGGAGGCGCCGGTGCAGGCGATGCTGGCGTCGCAGGCCGAAGTGGTCGGCCTGCACCCGATGACCGCGCCACCCAAGGCGCCGACCCTGAAGGGGCGGGTGATGGTGGTCTGCGAAGCGCGGCTGCAGCTCTGGCAGGCGTGGGTCGATACGCTGTGCGCCGCGCTGCAGGCCGAGTGCGTGCGGGCCACGCCGCAGCACCACGACCAGATGATGGCGCTGGTGCAGGCGATGGTGCATGCCACCCATCTGGCCCAGGCCGGCGTGTTGCGCCAGTACCAGCCGCAGCTGGGCGATCTGGCTGCGATGATGCCGTACCGTTCGGCATCGTTCGAGCTGGATACGGCGATCATTTCGCGCATCCTGTCGCTCAACCCGGCGATCTACGAAGACATCCAGTTCGGCAACCCGTATGTGGCGCCGATGCTGGAGCGGCTGGTGGGCCAGCTGCAGGCCCTGCAGGCGCAGGTCGGGCAGGGCGACGACCGTGCACGTGGTGCCTTCCGCGAGCAGCTCCTGTCGGCCAATCGCAGCGCTTTCGGTGAGCAGGCGCTGGCGGACGGCAACTATACGTTCGAACGCGTGGGCTATCTGCTGGCTGACCTGACCGAGCGCAATGCGCTGTCGGTGCACCTGCCGGAAGACCGGCCCGGGTCGCTGCGTGAGCTGCTGAATGTATTCGAGCAGCATCGCATCAGCCTGGCCTCGATCCATTCCTCACGTACGCCCGGCGGCGAAGTGCACTTCCGCATCGGGTTCATCGCCGGCAGTGATCCGGCCGCGATCACCCGGGCGGCCGCGGAAGTGGATGCCAGCGGCATCGGGCGGGTGCTCGGCTGACCACATTCATCCACAGGTGGTGTGGATGGATCCTGAGCAAATGTGTGGATAACCTCGCTCAGCCCTTGCTGGCAAAGGCTGTCAAGATACCTGGCGAAAAATTGGCCACGCTTCTTTGTAGGGTCGAGCCATGCTCGACTGCTTTTGGCGACAAGCGTGTCGACCCAGGTCGACACCTACCAGAGCGGAGGATGGAGATCCGGTAGCGCGAGCGCGGAGCAGTACGAATGCGGTAGCGCCGGGCCATGCCCGGCGAACCTCAAATCGTCAACCGCAGTTCACCACCACTGGTGGTGAACTCGCGTCCATTGCGCACCAGCTGGCGCCCGTCATCCAGCTCATAGCGCGGCGTGGCTTCGGAGTGGTGCCCGCTGCCGTTCGCCTCGGGCTTGAATTCGATGATGATGTGGCTTTCGCCATTACTGTCGACGGCGGGGAACTGACGGAACGACATCGCGTACCTCCTTCAGCGGATGCTGCGGGTGCGCGGCCAGCTTGGTCTTGCCGATGTTAGCCGGCCGTCATCAATCGATGAACTGCAGTCGTGCCAGTTCAGCGTACAGTCCGCCTTCGGCCAGCAGCTGCGCATGGGTACCTTCGGCGACGATACGGCCCTGGTCCATCACCACGATGCGGTCGGCCTTGAGCACGGTGGCCAGGCGGTGGGCGATGACCAGCGTGGTGCGACCGGCCATCAGCCGCTCAAGTGCCTGCTGCACGCCATGCTCGCTCTGCGCATCCAGCGCGCTGGTGGCTTCGTCCAGCAGCAGGATCGGCGCATTCTTCAGCAACGCACGGGCGATCGCCACGCGCTGTTGCTGGCCACCGGACAGGCGCGCACCGCGTTCGCCCAGCTCACTGTCGTAGCCTTGCGGCAATGCCCGCAGGAAGCCATCGGCCTCTGCTGCACGTGCGGCGTCCTCGACCTCGGCGTCGCTGGCCTGCAGCCTGCCGTAGCGGATGTTGTCGCGTGCACTGGCTGCGAACAGCGTCGGCTGCTGCGGTACCAGTGCCAGCTGCGCGCGCAGCTCGGCCGGATCGACCTGGCGCACGTCGATGCCATCCACGCAGATGCGGCCGCTGGCCGGATCGTGGAAGCGCAGCAGCATCGACAGCACCGTGCTCTTGCCTGCGCCCGATGGGCCGACCAGGGCCACGGTCTCACCCGGACGCACATGCAGATTGAAGTGGTCCAGCGCGGCCTGATCCGGGCGCTGCGGGTAGTGGAACACCACGTCGTCGAACTGGATTTCGCCGCGTAGCGGTTGTGGCAGTGCGTGCGGCTGCGCCGGCGCACGGATCTCGATGTCTTCCTGCAGCAGCTCGCCGATACGGCCCATGCCACCGGCCGCACGCTGCAGCTCGTTCCACACTTCGGCCAGGGCGCCCACCGAGCCGCCGCCGATCAGCGCGTACAACACGAACTGGCCCAGCGTGCCGGCACTGAGGCGGCCGTCGATGACATCGTGCGCGCCCAGCCACAGCACGCCAACGATGGCGCCAAATACCAGCAGGATGGCGCTGGCGGTAACCAGCGATTGCGCACCGATGCGCCGGCGTGCGGCACTGATGGCATCGCCCAGCGCCTTGTCAAAGCGCCCGCGCTCATAGGGCTCGCGCGCATGCGCCTGCACCGTGCGCACGGCGCCCAGCGTCTCGCTGGCCAGGCTGTTGGCATCGGCGATGCGGTCCTGGCTGCTGCGCGCAACCGTGCGCAGCTTGCGCGCGCCGATGATGATCGGCAGCACCGCCAGCGGGATGCCGAGCAGTGACCACGCGGCCAGCCGCGGGCTGGTGACGAACAGCATCGCCAGGCTGCCGACCACGGTGACGCTGCTGCGCAGGGCGACTGACATGGTCGAGCCGACCACGCTGCGCAGCAGTTCGCTGTCGGCGGTCAGGCGCGAGACCAGTTCGCCGCTGCGGCTGCGGTCGTGGAAACCGGCGCCGAGCTGGATCAGGTGTGCGTACAGGCGGCTGCGCAGGTCGGCGACGACCTTCTCGCCCAGCAGCGACACGAAGAAGAACCGTGCGGCCGTCGCCAGCGCCAGCACCACCGCCACCAGCATCAGCAGGGCGAAGGCACGGTTGATCTGGCCACCGCTGGTGAAGCCGTGGTCGATCATCTGCTTCACGGCGGGGGGCAGGCTCAGCGTGGCGGCCGAAGAGACCGCCAGGGCCAGCAGCCAGGCGGTGAACAACCCGCTATGGCGGCGCACGAACGGCCACAACGTCCGCAGGCTGCCGAGGCGGCGCAGCGGCGGGGTCGAGGCAGGGGCGTCGTCCTTGTCAGTCATCCTGGGTGTCGTCTTGTATGCGGATACGGTCACGGGTGGCGTCGCGCAGGCGGATTTTCAATGCATCGACCTGATCGGCCGGCAATTCGGCCCGCAGGCACACGCCGTTGGCATCGAACCGTTCATCGAGCTTCCCGGCGCCGAAGGCGGGCAGGGTGGCGTGCAGGGTGCCCAGGTCCTCGAAGCCGGCCAGCAGCTGCAGCCGGGCCATCGCCACCAGGGGCAGGCGGGGGGCGGTGCGCAGGCACTCGGCGGCAGCGCCACCGTAGGCGCGCACCAGTCCACCGGCGCCCAGCTTGATGCCGCCGAACCAGCGCGTCACCACCACCATCACGCGGTCGAACCCCTGGCCATCGATCGCCGCCAGGATCGGTCGTCCGGCCGTTCCGGCGGGCTCGCCGTCGTCGCTGGAGCGGTAGTCCTGGCCGTACCGGTAGGCCCAGCAGTTGTGGGTGGCATCGGCCACCGCGACCTGCTGCAGGAACGCCATGGCCGCTGCGGCGCCTTCGATCGGCGCGGCATGGGCGATGAAACGGCTGTGTTTGACTTCCAGCGTGTGGCTGACCGGCTGGGCGAGAGTATCGAGCATTCCCGCCATTCTACGGGGTTGCCGGGTATTCCCGTCCGCTTCAGTCGTCCAGCAGTGGGCGCAGGTCGCGCGGCAGGCGGGCTTCCGGATACTGCTGCACGTAGCGCTCCAGGCTGGCGCGGGCCACATCGCGCTGGCCGTCGTCGCGTCGCGCGCGGATTTTCTGCAGCCACTGCCGGCGCGGCAGTCGCGCGTCGGCGTCCACCTCGGCCTGCACGGCATCCGCGCTCAGGCCCGCATCGCTGCCGCGGCGCATGATGCCCGGTGCGGAACGGCTGGGCGCCTCACGCTTCATCGAGGTGATCTCCACCCGATCCAGCGCCTGCGCCCGCTCGGCCGAGGCCTCGGCGGCATTGGCTGCCGAGGCCTCGGCCGTGCGTGCTTTCATTGCCCCGGACGCTGCAGGCGCGAATGCCGGTGCGGGTGCCGAGTAGGCGGTCGGTGCAGGTGGCGCTGGCGGTGCTGCAGCCGGAGCGGGCGGGAGCGTCGCAAAGGAGGTGTCGGCGGCCGCATCCGCAGCCTTGGATCGTGCGGCCTGGGCTGGCACTTCAGCGGTCTTGGCCGGCGCAGGCTTGTGCGCACGCGCGATGGCCGGTGCCGGGGCAGCGGAAACAGGGGCGGACTCGGGTGCTGCCGGCGCAGCGGCTGGTTCCGCAACCGCCACTGCGCTGTGGGCCGAACCACTTCCAGCGGCCTGATCGGCAGCCGCGACGTCTTCTGCCGCAGCCGGTGCTGCGGCAACAGCAGTCTCGCCCGCCGGAACCGGCGGCGGTTCAGGACGCAGCTGCCAGGCGATGCCGATGGCGAACACCATCGAAGCGGCGATGCCGAACACCGCTGGCCAACGCGGGCCTGTGCGCTGCTTGCGCGGCGCCTCGGGAGAGGCGGCAACATCGGTACCCGGAACGTCCACGGCGGCACGCGCCGCAGCCAGGATGGCGGCGTCCAGTGCGGCCGGTGGTGCCTGCTCGGCGCGACGGCCGAGCAGCCGGGCCAGCTCGCGTTCTTCCGGCGTCAGCGGTTCGTCTCGGTTCATGCGTTCAATCCCGCACGCAGCTTGTCCATCGCATAGCGCAGCCGCGATTTCACGGTTTCCCGGCCTACGCCGGTGATCTGGCCGATCTCCTCCAGGCTCAGTTCCTGATCCAGCCGCAGTTGCAGCACTTCGCGCTGCTCCGGCGGCAATTGCTCCATCGCCAGCTGGATGTGGCGACGTTGTTCGAATTCGGAAAGTTCGGCTTCCGGGGTCTGCCCGTCCTCGATCGCGGCCAGGCGCAGGTCGGCGTCGGCCGGCGCGGCAGGGCGATGGCGGGCGGCGCGCCAATGGTCGTTCAGGCGGTTGTGGGCGATGCGGAACAGCCAGGTGCTGAACGCCGCTTCGGGCTGCCACCCGGCACGGGCGCTGATCACCCGCTGCCAGACGTCCTGGAAGATCTCCTCGGCCAGCGCGTTGTCGCGCAGTTGGCGCAGCAGGAAGCCGAACAGTCGTTTGCGATGGCGCGCATACAGGCTTTCGAACGCGTGCAGGTCGCCGCCGGCCCAGGCCAGCATCAAGGCTTCATCGGTTGGCAGTGCGCTGGCTTCCACGGCGTACAGGGTAAGGCCTGCAGGCGATGGCGCATAGCCGGTGGCAGGGGCGGGCAGGGCGAGGGTCATGGCTCGGAAGGGGCTGCGGACGGCAGGAAAAACGTACGGGCGCACGATTCGGGGTTTACGGGCTTCCATTGCCCCCCGGGTGGCGCGCTATGCTCGTCGGCTCAGGGGAGGCGACGCATAGACGGCGCCAAGAGATTGTCATTTGTCCACGCATGCTGAACCGGCGGAAGAGCCACCACACGAGGCCGTGCTGAGCACGGCGCTGGTGCGCGCGTTGCATGCGCTTTTGCCGGAAACGGCTGTGGTCCGCGTCGGCTGGGACGACCCGCAGCTCGGGCGTGGTCAGGACGGGTGGCCGGCCGACGGGGCGGCAGGCGCGTTCACTGCGCCGGGCATCGGCGACGGCTGCCATGGCTGGAAACATGACGGTGCACGCCTGCAGCTGTCGGTGGAAGGCGCCGTGCCTTCCGCGGCGTGGTGGGGGCTGGCCCGTCAGGCCATGGAGCTGGCACTGCAGCGTGGCCGCCAGGCCGGGCAGATCAAGGCGCTGGAAGAGGCTGAACGGTTGCAGCAGGCGCTGTTCCAGATCGCCGATCTGGCCGGCGCCGATCTGGAGATGTCGGAGATGCTGCGTCACGTGCACGGCGTGCTCGGCACGCTGATGTATGCGGAGAACTGCTACATCGTTGAATACGATGATGTGCGTGACCAGATCCGCTTCCTGTACTTCGCCGACCAGGTCGACGATTTCGTCGCCGACCCGTCGCAGAGCCATGACGCCGCCGAGATGCCGCGCAGCCTGACCGTCGCGCTGCTGCGCCACGGCAAGCCGCTCAGCGGACCCTCGCGCGAACTTCTGGCACGCGTGGTCGAGCAGGAGCACGACCCGCAGCGTGGCCCCGAGAGCCTGGACTGGCTGGGTGTGCCGATGCTGCGCGATGGCCGGGTATGCGGCGCAATCGTGGTGCAGAGCTATGAGCTGGCGGCCCGTTATGGCGAGGCCGAGCGGGCGTTGCTGGGCTTTGTCGCGCAGCACGTGCAGACTGCGATGGACCGGCGCCAGGCGCAGGTCCGGCTGGAGCAACAGGTGGAGCGGCGCACGCTGGAACTGCAGCGTGCCAACCGCAGCCTGCAGGATGAAGTGGCGGAGCGCCGGCGCGCCGAGCAACTGCAGACCGCGCTGTACAACATTGCCGAAATGGCGATGTCGGCCGACAGCCTGGCCCAGTTCTACGGGCAGGTGCATGGCGTGGTCGGGCGCCTGCTCGATGCGCGCAACTTCTATATCGCGCTGGTGAACGGAAGCGGCAACGGCCTGGACTTCGTCTATTCGGTGGACGAGCACAATGCCAGCCGTGCACCTCGTCCGTTCAGTCGCGGCCTGACCGAATACGTGGTGCGCAACCGGCGGCCCCTACTGGCCTCACGCGCCCAGATCGATGCGCTGCTGGCCAGTGGCGAGGTGCGTGAATCCGGCGCGCGCTCGCATTGCTGGCTGGGCGTGCCGCTGCTGCGCGATGACGAGGTGGTCGGTGCGATCGTGGTGCAGAGTTACAGCGAGAACAGTACGTTCAGCGTGCACGATCAGCGGCTGCTGACGTTCGTTGCGCAGAACATCGGAACCGGCTTGGCGCGCCAGCGCGACCAGCAACGGCTGCGTTTGGCGCATGCCGAACTGGAAAAGCGCGTGGAGGAACGCACGCGTGAGCTGGCCGAGGTCAACGAGAAGCTGCTCGGCCAGATCGGCGAGCGCCTGCGGGCCGAGCAACGCCTGACCCATCAGGCCATGCACGATGCGCTGACCGGCCTGCCCAACCGGCTGCACCTGCTCGATCGCCTGCAGGATGCGCTGGCGCTGGCCAAGCGCGAGGGTGGGCCGGTGTTCGCCGTGCTGTTCCTCGACCTGGATCGCTTCAAGCTGGTCAACGACAGTATCGGCCACGCCGCGGGTGACCGCATGCTGGTGGAGGTGGCCAAGCGCATCGTATCGATGGCCGGTGCCGATGATGTGGTGGCACGGCTGGGTGGTGATGAATTCGCGGTACTGCTGCAATGCCCGCAGGGCCTGGCACAGGCGCTGGATTTCGGCCAGCGCTTGTTGCTGGCATTGCAGGAATCGATATGGATCGCCGGCCGCGAGTTGTTCCCGTCCGGCAGCCTGGGCATCGCGTTGTGGAATCCGCGCTACCGTACCGGCGAGGAACTGCTGCGTGATGCGGATGCGGCGATGTACCGGGCCAAGGCACAGGGCCATGACCGCTGCGCGATCTTCGACGAGGACATGCGTGAACAGGCCATGCGCAGCCTCGACCTGGAAGCCGATCTGCGCCGCGCGATCAACAACCGTGATTTCGTTCCGTTCTTCCAGCCGATCGTGCGCCTGTCCGATGGCGAAGTGGTGGGACATGAGGCATTGCTCCGCTGGCAGCACGAGCGTCGTGGCCTGCTGTTGCCCGGCGCGTTCCTGGAGCTCGGAGAGGAAAGCGGCCTGATCGAACAGGTCGACTGGCTGATCTACGAGCAGGTCATCGCGCGCCTGGCCGAAGGTGGGCAGAGCTATGTCTCGGTGAACGTTTCGCCGCGCCATTTCCGCTCGGCCGAGTTCAGCGGCCGCCTGTTCGGCCTGCTCGACGCGTGTGGCGCCGATCCGCGCCGGCTGCGGCTGGAGATTACCGAGGTCGCGCTGCTGGACGATGCGCCGCACACGCTGCGCATCCTGCAGGGCCTGCGCGAGCGTGGCATCCAGGTGCAGCTGGACGACTTTGGTACCGGCTTCTCTGCGCTGTCCTACCTGCACCGATTCCCGATCAGTACATTGAAGATCGACCAGAGTTTCATCGCCGGCCTGCACGGGCCGGAAGTGCAGAGCACGCGCGCGCTGGTCGAAGGCGTGCTGTCACTGGCCCGCACCCTGGGCATCGAAACCATTGGCGAAGGCATCGAGACCGAGGCGCAGCGGCAGACACTGCGCGAACTCGGTTGCGACTATGGCCAGGGCTACCTGCTGGGCCGTCCCGCACCGTGGGCGCGGACGCTGGCGTGAGCCACCGCGACGGTTCACTTCAGCGCAGAGCCGAGCGACGTTTCTCGTCGATCCACTTCGAGGCCTGCGCCGGCTGGTAGTTCTGCATCCACACCAGCATTTCCTCGATGTCTGAGCCGTACCAGAGGTCCTGGCGCTGGTCCGGATGCAGGAAACGCTCTTCCACCATGCGGTCGATCATGCCGATCAGCGGCGCGTAGAAACCTTCCACATCCAGGAACGCGCACGGCTTGTTGCCGATGCCCAGCTGGCGCCAGGTCAGCATCTCGAAGATCTCTTCCATGGTGCCGAAGCCACCGGGCAGGGCAACGAAGCCATCGGCGAGGTCGAACATGCGCGACTTGCGCTCATGCATCGAGCCGACGATCTCCAGTTCGGTCAGGCCGCGGTGGGCCACTTCCCAGTCGGCCAGCTGGCGCGGGATCACGCCTGTCACCTCGCCGCCAGCGGCGAGCACGGCGTTGGCCACGGTGCCCATCAGGCCAACGTTGCCGCCGCCATACACCAGGCGCAGGCCATCGCGGGCGATGCGATCACCCAGGGCAATGGCGCGTTCGGTGTAGGCCGGCTTGCTGCCAGCGTTGGAACCACAGTACACACAGATCGATTTCATGGATCTTCTGTCTCTTGACCGGAAACGAAAACGCCCCGTCACCGACCGCAAGGCGGTCAGAGACGGGGTGTCCTTGGATTATGAGCCCTTCTGTAGAGCCGGGCCATGCTCGGCTGCTCTTCGTTCAGATCGCGGCAAAGGCCAGCCGAGAATGGGCCATGCCGGTCGTCCTGACCGGCACCCTTCGGGCCGTCGCCAGCGACGTTGGCAGCGGCTCCTGCCGCTGCCTTCGGCTCTACGTACGTAAGCGGCGGATTACGCCGCCGCGGCCTGCTCGCGGCGCGGGCCTTCACGCAGGGCACGTCCCACCATGCCGACCAGCAGGTCCAGCTCCTGGCTGTCCATGCCGAAGTGCGGGGTGAAGCGCAGCGAGTTCTCACCACCGTGAATCACGTTGATGCCGTGCTGGCGCAGCCATTCCTCGGTGGAGTTGGCGCCGTAACACTTGAACTGCGGCGCCAGCTCGCACGAGAACAGCAGCCCGGTGCCCTGCACCTTGGTGATCAGGCCACCCAGCTCGCTCTTGAGCTGTTCCAGTTTGCGCACGGCCTCGGCGCCACGTTCGGCGATGTTGGCGCGTACCTGTGGGGTCAGCTGGGCCAGGGTGGCGCAGGCCACGTCCAGCGCACGCGGATTGCTGGTCATGGTGTTGCCGTAGATGCCCTTGCGGTACAGCTGCGCGGCATGCTCGGTCACCGCCAGCACCGACAGCGGGTACTGCGCGGCGTTGAGCGCCTTGGAATAGGTCTCCATGTCCGGCGGGTCAAGGCCTTCAAAGCCCGGGTAATCGACCACCGACAGCACGCCATGCGCGCGCAGGCCTGCCTGGATCGAGTCGAGCAGCAGCAGGCTGCCGTGTGCACGGGTCAGCTCACGGGCAACGGCATAGAACGACGGCGGCACCGAACGGCCCGGGTCGCCCTCGCCCATCACCGGCTCCAGGAATACGGCTTCGATGAACCACTGGTTGCGCGCGGCATCCTCGAACACCTTGCGCAGGCCGGCCTCGTCGTAAGGCGCCACGGTGATCACCGAGTCCTCGCCGCGGTAGCTGGCCAGGTGCTGCATGTAGCTCTTGCGACTGGAATCCGAATAGAGGGCAGGGCGGTCGGTACGGCCATGGAAGCTGCCCTTGACCACCACGCGCTTGATCGCAGCGCCGGCGTGACGTGCGCCAGGATCGGTCTGCAGCTTGGCGTTGACGTCGGCGATGCGCGCGGCCAGGCCGACGGCTTCGGAGCCGGAATTCAGGCACATGAAACGGGCGAATGGGCAGCCGCCACGGCGGTGGCCGATCTCGGCACGCAGGGCGGTGATGAAGCGCTGCTGCGACAGGCTGGGGGTCATGATGTTGGCCATCACCTTTGGGCGCGCCATGGCTTCCAGCACGGCGTCCGGGGTGTGCCCGAAGCCGAGCATGCCGTAGCCGCCGGCATCGTACAGCACGGCGCCCTTCAGGGTGACCACCCATGGGCCGCGCGCGGCCAGCGCCACGTAGGGGGTTACCGCGTCATCGGCATAGAAATTGACGAATCCGTCCTGCATCGCGTCGATCTGTGCCTGTTCGTCCTGCGCCAGCAGCGGCCCCAAGTCGGCCTGCACGCGCGCGAATTCCTCGGCGGCGGCGTCCACGGCGGCGATCAGCTGCGGGTGGTTGGCGGACAGGGCGGTCAGGGTGGCATCGTCCAGGCCGGTGGTGAGGCGGGTGCCGGGCTGGTTGCGCAGGGGGGCGAGGCGTTCGATGAAGCTCATTGCAGATCTCCTGAAACAATGGGTCGCACGGGCCATCAAAAGCAAAACGCGCGTCATCACGCGCGCTTGGGGCAGGCTCGTGCAGCGGACTTCCGGTTCGATGCTAGCACTTGTTTTTTTGCGCGATAACCCCGTAGAAACCTGCTGCATAGCAGCATTTTGCGCGACGTTCGCCGCGAAGTGCGCCGGCTCGCAGACGCTGGACGTACAATGCGCGCCATTGTCGACCTGTTGCCGCCCACCGCCTTGAAGAAGTCCGATTTCCATTACGACCTGCCGGCTGAACTGATCGCGCAGGCTCCCCTGGCCGAACGTTCCGCCAGCCGCCTGCTGCTGGTACCACCGGCGCCGGGTGCCTTCACCGACCTGCAGGTGCGCGACCTGCCGTCGCTGCTGCAGCCGGGCGACCTGCTGGTGTTCAACGACACCCGGGTGATTCCGGCGCGCCTGTTCGGGCAGAAGGCCAGCGGCGGCCGCGTGGAGATCCTGATCGAGCGCCTGCTCGGCGCTCAGCAGGCGCGTGCGCAGGTCGGCGCCAGCAAGTCGCCGAAGGCCGGCAGCCGCATCGCGCTGGATGCCGGTGGCGAAGCCGAGGTGCTGGGCCGCGATGGCGAGTTCTACGTGCTGCAGTTCCATGTGCCGGAATCGCTGGAACAGTGGCTGCTGCATGCCGGCCGCCTGCCGTTGCCGCCCTACATCCAGCGCGAGCCGGGCGTGGACGACCGCGAGCGCTACCAGACCGTGTTCGCGCGCGAGGTAGGCGCGGTGGCGGCACCGACCGCCGGCCTGCATTTCGACGAACCGCTGCTGGCGGCGCTGAAGGACAAGGGCGTGGAGTTCGGCCACGTCACCCTGCACGTGGGCGCGGGCACCTTCCAGCCGGTACGCGCCGATGACCTGAAGGACCACGTGATGCACCGCGAGTGGCTGAACGTCGGCGCCGAACTGGTGCAGCAGGTGCGGCGCACGCGCGCCGCCGGCGGCCGGGTGATCGGCGTCGGCACCACCGTGGTGCGCGCGCTGGAAAGCGCGATGCGCGATGGCGAACTGCTGCCGTTCGCCGGCGAGACCCAGATCTTCATCACCCCGGGCTACCGCATCCGCAGCGTCGACGCGATGGTGACCAATTTCCACCTGCCCGAAAGCACGCTGCTGATGATGATTTCGGCGTTTGCAGGCAAGGACCGCGTGTTCGAGGCCTACCAGCACGCGATCGAGCAGCGCTACCGCTTCTTCAGCTACGGCGACGCCATGCTGCTGTTCCCGCAAGCGGGGTAGGGCGCTGACCTCTGCCTGCTTGTGGTGGGTGCGCACCGTTGGTGCGCACTTGCAGGTGCCTGGAGACCAGGAAAGCCACGCATGGCGTGGCTCTACTGCCGTGCCGTTCAGGCCTGAATGGGCGGTCGAGCCGGTTTTGGGAGACAATGAGCGACTATTTGCCCGAATGACCGCTCCATGTCCCGACTGCAGTTCCAGCTCCAGACCCGCGACGGCCGTGCCCGCCGTGGCCGCCTGACCTTCCCGCGTGGCACGGTGGAAACGCCGGCCTTCATGCCGGTGGGGACCTATGGCTCGGTCAAGGGCATCCTGCCGGACCAGGTGCGGGCGCTGGGCGCCGAGATCATCCTCGGCAACACCTTCCACCTGTACCTGCGCCCGGGCCTGGACATCATCGCCGACCACGGCGGGCTGCACGGCTTCTGCCGCTGGGATGGCCCGATCCTGACCGACTCCGGTGGTTTCCAGGTGTTCTCGCTGGCCCATCGACGCAAGATCACCGAGCAGGGCGTGACCTTTGCCTCGCCCACCGACGGCGCCCGCGTGTTCCTCGGTCCCGAGGAGAGCATGAAGATCCAGAAGGTGCTCGATTCGGACATCGTGATGATCTTCGACGAGTGCACCCCATACCCGGCCACCGAAGACGTTGCCCGCCGTTCCATGGAGCTGAGCCTGCGCTGGGCCCAGCGCAGCCGCAACGCGCATGACGAGCTGGGCAACGACGCGGCCTTGTTCGGCATCGTCCAGGGGGGCGTGCACACCGACCTGCGCAGCCGCTCGGCCGACGCCCTGCAGGCGATCGGCTTCGACGGCTACGCCATCGGCGGGCTGGCCGTGGGCGAGCCGGAGCACGAGCGCAATGCCATGCTCGACCACCTGGATCCGGAGCTGCCGGGCGACCGGCCGCGTTACCTGATGGGCGTGGGCCGGCCGGAGGACCTGGTCGAGGGCGTGGCGCGCGGCGTGGACATGTTCGACTGCGTGATGCCGACCCGTAATGCGCGCAACGGCCACTATTTCACCTCGTTCGGCACCGTTCGCATCCGCAATTCCCAGTACGCGCGGGACATGGACCCGATCGAGCCGGGCTGCGGCTGCGTGGCCTGCACCGGCGGTTACACCCGGTCCTACCTGCGCCACCTGGACCGCTGCAATGAGATGCTGGCGCCGATGCTGGGCACCCTGCACAACCTGTTCTATTACGAAAAGCTCATGGCCGACATCCGTGCCGCGATCGAGGCGGGAACCTTCCTGGCCTTCCGCGAGTCCTTCTACGCGGCACGCGGAGCGGTGGCCCCGCCGCTGTAACCCCGACGCCCCCCTGCCGAACGGCCCAAGGACGAACGCCCGGGGCCGTGGCATACTTCAAGGCTGACCCAGATCCGCGGTCGACACCCCCGCCCCTCAAGGGACGGGAGCGCCGCCCAACCAAAGGACCAACGATGAACCTGCTTGCTTTCCTGATTCCCGCCGCCCACGCCCAGGCCGCCGGCGGCCAACCGCAGGGCATGGGCCTGACCACGCTGCTGTTCCCGATCATCCTGATCGCCATCATGTACTTCCTGATGATCCGCCCGCAGATGAAGCGGCAGAAGGAGCACAAGGCCATGCTGGAGAAGATCAAGCGCGGCGATGAAGTGCTGACCAACGGCGGCATCGCCGGCAAGGTCACCGACATTGGCGACCACTTCATCACCGTCGAAGTGGCCGACAACGTGCGCATCCGCGTGCAGAAGGGCGCTGTCGGCAGCGTGCTGCCGACCGGCACCCTGGATTCGGCCAAGTAAGCCACTCCCTTTCCGAAGCACAACCGCGGCGCCGGGGATGGCGCCGCGCGGGACCCAAGCAATGCTCGAATTTCCACGCTGGAAGTACGTCGTCATCCTGATCGTACTGGCGCTCAGCGCGCTGTATGCGCTGCCCAACATCTACCAGAAGGACCCGGCCATCCAGATCACCGCCAACCGTGGCGGGCAGATCGACGATGCGCTGCGCGACCGTGTGCTGGCCGACCTGAAAAAGGCCGGCATCGCCACCATCGGTGCCGAAAAGGAAGGGGAAAGCCTGATCGTCCGCCTGTCGGACCTGAAGTCGCAGTCCGCTGCCAGCGACGCCCTGCGTGACACCGTCGGCGAGAAGTACACCGTGGCGCTGAATCTGGCTTCGACCGTGCCGGACTGGCTGGCCAACCTCGGCGGTCGCCCGATGGTGCTGGGCCTGGACCTGCAGGGCGGCGTGCATTTCGTGCTGCAGGTCGACCAGAAGGCTGCCCTCGACAAGCGCCTGGATGCCTATACCGAAGACGTGCGCAGCACCCTGCGTGACGCGCGCATCGCCTACCAGTCGGTGGAACGCCGCGCCGATAACAGCATCGTGGCCAACCTGAGCCCATCCGCCGGCGATGACGCCGCGCAGCGTGCCCGCGCCGCGCTGGTCAAGGCACAGCCGACCCTCGGCTATGACGTCAGCGGCAACCGCATCACGGTCACCGTGCCGGAGACCGAGATCACGCAGATCGCCAACGGCGCCATCGAGCAGAACATCAACACCCTGCGCAACCGCGTGAACCAGCTCGGCGTGGCCGAGCCGATCATCCAGCGCCAGGGTGCCGACCGTGTGGTCGTGCAGCTGCCGGGCGTGCAGGACACCGCCGAAGCCAAGCGCATGATCGGTGCCACCGCCACCCTGGAGTACCGTGCGGTGGTTGAAGGCAATGCGCAGGACGCCATCAACTCCGGCCGCATTCCGCCGGAAGCGAAGGTCTACCAGCAGCGTGACGGCCGCGGCCCGATCCTGCTGAACAAGCGCGTGATCGTCACCGGCGACCAGATGGTCGGTGCGCAGGCGGTGACCGATTCGAACAGCGGCTCGCCGGCCGTCAGCGTGACGCTGAACAACGTCGGTGGCCAGCGCATGTTCGACTTCACCAGCGCCAACGTGAACAAGCCGATGGCGGTGGTCTACACCGAGCGCGTGCCGACCGTAACCGTCGTCGACGGCCAGGAAGTGCGTGGCTTCAAGGTCAACGAGGAAGTGATCTCGGTGGCCAACATCAACGGCGTGTTCGGCAAGAACTTCCAGACCACCGGCCTGCAGAAGAAGGAAGCCGAAGACCTGGCCAAGCTGCTGAAGTCGGGTTCGCTGGCTGCGCCGATGGACTTCGTCGAGGAGCGCGTGGTCGGCCCGAGCCTCGGCGCCGAGAACGTCAAGAACGGCATGCGCGCGGTGGTGTTCGCGTTCCTGTTCACCCTGGTGTTCTTCAGCGTGTACTACCGCATGTTCGGTGTGATCACCTCGGCAGCGATGCTGTTCAACCTGCTGATCGTAGTGGCGGTGATGTCGCTGTTCGGTGCCACCATGACCCTGCCGGGCTTTGCCGGCCTGGCGTTGTCGGTCGGCCTGTCGGTGGACGCCAACGTGCTGATCAACGAGCGTATCCGTGAAGAGCTGCGAGCCGGCGTGCCGGGCAAGACGGCGATCGTGACCGGTTACGAGCGTGCCTCGGGCACCATTCTCGACGCCAACCTGACCGGCCTGATCGTCGGCGTGGCGCTGTTTGCATTCGGTACCGGTCCGCTGAAGGGCTTCGCGCTGACCATGATCATCGGTATTTTCGCCTCCATGTTCACCGCGATCACCGTGTCGCGTGCGCTGGCGACGCTGATCTACGGCCGCCGCAAGAAGCTCCAGAACGTGGCCATCTGACGGGACGACACGCACAATGAAACTGTTTCCGCTGCACATCCTCCCGAACGACACCAAGATCGACTTCATGCGTTGGCGCCATGTCGCCATGGCAGTCACCATCGTGGTGTTCCTGGCCTCGGTCGCCATCATCGGCATCAAGGGCTTCAACTACGCACTGGACTTCACCGGCGGCACCCTGATCGAAGCCCGCTTCGACAAGGCGGTGGATGTTGAGCAGGTCCGCACCAAGCTCGAGCAGAGTGGCTTCGAAGGCGCCCAGGTGCAGAGCGTCGGCGGCAACACCGACCTGCTGATCCGCCTGGCCCCGCACGGCGAGCATGCTCCGGGTACCGGCGATGCCGCCCACGAGGACAAGGCCACGGCCGCTGCCGTGGTGAAGGCGTTGTCCACTGCCGACAATCAGGCCACCGTGCTCCGCAACGAGTTCGTGGGTCCGCAGATCGGCAAGGACCTGGCGATGAATGGCCTGTATGCCACCATCTTCATGCTGGCCGGCTTCCTGATCTACATCGCGGTGCGCTTCGAGTGGAAGTTCGCGGTCACCGCCAGCATCGTGGCGATGTTCGACCTGATCGTGACGGTCGCTTACGTGTCCCTGCTGGGCCGTGAGTTCGACCTGACCGTGCTGGCCGGCCTGCTGTCGGTGATGGGCTTTGCGATCAACGACATCATCGTGGTCTTCGACCGCGTCCGTGAGAACTTCCGCAGCCTGCGCGTGGACTCGATGGAAGTGCTGAACCGTTCGATCAACCAGACGCTGTCGCGTACGGTGATCACTGCCGTGATGTTCTTCCTGTCGGCGCTTGCCCTGTACCTGTACGGCGGCAGCTCGATGGAAGGGCTGGCCGAGACGCACATGATCGGCGCGGTGATCGTGGTGCTGTCCTCGATCCTGGTGGCGGTGCCGATGCTGACGATTGGTGTGCTGCGCGTGAGCAAGCAGGACCTGCTGCCGAAGGCGAAGGACGTCGAGGCCCTGGCCCGTCGCCCATAAGCGTTCGCGCTGCACGCAACACACAGAGAACCCCGCGCAAGCGGGGTTTTTTGTGTGCAGGGCTTGCAGCCCTGCACCCGCGGTAGTGCCGGCCGCTGGCCGGCAACAGCAACAGCAGCAGCAAGAGCGTGCCTTCCGTGGGTGGGCGGGGCGGTGTCGGAGTGCGGGGACGCCGCAAGTACGTCCGTGTAGGCTTGGCAGCCGCTTGCTCGTGTGCGCTTTCCTGCGCACACGGCAAGACCGGGGTTGGGCGTCCTGCCCAACCCGCCCGAGGCATGCCTCGGGCCCATGCGGCTGACACCCCGCACTCCGACACCGCCCCACCTCTGACAGATTCCCGCGATCGGGTATATCCACGCCGTGCTTGGATGAAATCTGTCAGATATCGATACCCAACGAGCTGTTCCGACAGATCGCAGAGAACTGTCGAAGGCGGGGTGGGTCCGGTTGAGGGGGCGTGAGCCGCATGGATGCGGCGACCGAGCTTACATGGGTGAGGGCGCTTTGCTTGCGAAGCATTGCTTTGCAAGCGCCCGAACGCACAGCCGCCAGCGGCTGGGCCGGGCTCCGGAGGGGGACTTGCAGCGTCCCCCTCAACCGGACCCACCCCGCCCACCCCCAGGAACCCAGCTTCTGCCGTTGCTCTGGCTCTGGCCGTTGCTCAGGCCTCTGCGGGTGCAGGGTGCAACCCTGCAAAAGAAACACCACCCTACGGCAGCGTCGGTTGTGCATTCGGCCCCCGCGCACTACGATCCTGCGGTTCGCGCGCGTGCGCGCCCGTACTCCTGCTGAGCGCCCCGTGCGCCGCATCTGCCAACCTGAGGTATCCATGGTCATCAAACCGCGCGTCCGCGGCTTCATCTGCGTCACCACCCACCCGACCGGCTGCGAGGCCGCGGTCAAGCAGCAGATCGACTACATCCGCGCGCGTCCGCCGATCCAGAACGGTCCCAAGCGTGTGCTGGTGATCGGCGCCTCCACCGGCTACGGCCTGGCCGCACGCATCACCGCTGCCTTCGGCAGTGGCGCTGCCACCCTCGGCATCTTCTTCGAACGCCCGGGCAGTGAAACCAAGCCGGGTACCGCGGGCTGGTACAACTCGGCCGCGTTCCACAAGTACGCCGACGAAGCCGGCCTGTATGCCAAGAGCATCAATGGCGATGCCTTCTCCGATGAAGTGAAGGCGAAGACCATTGAAATGATCAAGGCTGATCTGGGCCAGGTCGACCAGGTTGTCTACAGCCTGGCAGCGCCGCGCCGCAAACACCCGAAGACCGGCGAGATCATCAGCTCCACGCTGAAGCCGATCGGCGAGCCGATCACCCTGCGCGGGCTGGATACCGACAAGGAAGTGATCACCGAGACCACCTTGCAGCCGGCCACCCCGGAAGAAATCGCCGGCACCGTCGCGGTGATGGGCGGCGAGGACTGGCAGATGTGGATCGATGCGCTGGCCGATGCCGGCGTGCTGGCCAATGGTTGTACCACCACGGCCTTCACCTACGTGGGCGAAGAGATCACCCAGGCAATCTACTGGAATGGCTCGATCGGCGCGGCCAAGAAGGACCTGGACACCAAGGTGCTCGGCCTGCGCGAAAAGCTGGCGAAAATCGGCGGCGACGCGCGCGTGTCGGTGCTGAAGGCCGTGGTGACCCAGGCCAGCTCGGCCATTCCGACCATGCCGCTGTACCTGTCGCTGCTGTTCAAGGTGATGAAGGAAAAGGGCACTCACGAAGGCTGCATCGAGCAGCTCGACGTGCTGTACGACATCCTTTACGGCGGCAAGGCCGATGGCACGGCGGTCGATCGCCTGCGCCATGACGTGGTCGATGGCGACGGCCACACCGTCGCGCTGGTCGATGAGGAAGGCCGCCTGCGTGCGGACTACAAGGAAATGGCCGCAGACGTGCAGGGCAAGGTGGTCGCGCTGTGGCCGCAGGTGACCAACGAGAACCTGTACGAAATCAGCGACCTGGCCGGTTACAAGGCCGACTTCCTGCGTCTGTTCGGTTTTGGCGTGGAGGGCGTCGACTACGAGGCCGACGTCAACCCGGACGTGAAGATCGGCAACCTGGTCGACATGACCTGATCAAGCAGAAGGCCGGCGAAAGCCGGCCTTCTCGTTTGTGTAGAGCCGAGCCATGCTCGGCTCCTCTTCGCTTGAGTCCCGCAGCCGAGCATGGCTCGGCTCTACAGAGAGGCGTTACCCGAATTCGAACCCCATCTCCGGCAACGCCGGGCCGACGAAATCGCCCTGCACGTAATCCACGCCGGCACTGAACAGCAGCGTCATCGAGTTGGCATCGCTGACGAATTCGGCAATGGTGCAGATGCCCGCTTCCTGAGCACGCGCGGTGATCTGGCTGATGCGGTCGATGTTCTCGCGGGTGGCAGCCAGGTCGCTGGTGAAGCCCCGGTCCAGCTTGAGGAACTGCGGCTGGAAGTGGGCCAGCAGCTGGAACGAGTCCAGCCCGGAACCGAACTGCTCCAGGCCGATGCGGCAGCCCAGTGGCGCCACTTCGGCAAGGAACTGCTGTGCACTGCGCAGGTGGGTGAACACCTTCGCTTCCGGTGCATGCAGCCACAGCCGTTCGCCGGGCACGCCCTGTGCCTGCAGCTCGCGGCGCAGGGTGGCGATCATCTGTGGGTCATCGAACGATTCCGGCGTGACCTTCACCAGCACCTGGGTGGCATGACCCGCACGTGCGCGTTCGCCCAGCACCGCGATCGCCTGCGAAACCACCCAGCGGTTGATGTCGGCCAGCAGGCCGTGTTCCTCGGCGATGCCCAGGAACGCGGTCGGGCTCAGCAGCTCGCCATTGTTTTCCAGGCGCAGATAGGCTTCGTACAGTTCCAGTGGTTCGCCCTGCAGGTTCAGCACCGGCTGGTAGTGGAGCTGGAAACCGTCGCCGGCCAGCGCCTCGCGGATGCGCGCCACCCAGCGCTGCACACGCTCTTCCTCGACGCGGTCAGCGGCAGCCGGGTCGAAGATGCGGCAGGTGTTACCCAGCTCGGCTGCAGCCTGGGTGCATTCGCTGGCGCGCGCCAGCACCTGGCCGATGCTGGCGATCTTCTCACCGACCTGCACGCCACCGATGCTGACCGTCACCGTGGCCGAGCGTGCACCGATGCTGAAGACGTGCGCGGCGTAGGCTTCTCGGATGCGCTCGGCCAGCGCCACGGTCTGTGCATAGGGCCCGGCCTGCAGCACGGCGAAATTGTGCTCGCCGAAACGGGCCAGTTGCGCGTCCTCGCCAACCACTTCGGCCAGCAGGGCGGCGAGGGCGCCGATCAGGGTGTCGGCCGAGGCCAGGCCGATATCCGGCAGCAGGCGCGCGTAGTGGTCCGGCTCGATCAGCAGCAGGCCGAACTGGCCCTCGCTGCGCCCGGCCTGGGCCACCGCGCTTTCCAGCTGCAGCATGAAGGTCGGGCGATTGAGCAGGCCGGTGACCTGGTCGCGCTGGCGCAGGTCCTCGACCTCGCGTGCCAGTTCGGGGTCGAACTCCATGCGGCGGCGGAGCACCACCTGCAGGCAGGACTCGCCCTCGTAGGTGGCCGCCGCAAATTCCATCGTCGCCGGGAACGCACTGCCGTCCTGGTGGCGCGCGTCGAGCTGGTACTGAGGCGGCGGCGCCTCGCCACGGCTGAGGCCCTTCAGCAGCTGCTTGAAGCCCTCCACGTGCTGGGCGGCGACCATGTCCAGCAGCGAAATGCCTTCGATGTCGTCGAAATGCTCGTAGCCGAACATCTCCAGGTAGGCGTCGTTGGCGCGGATGTGCATGCCTTCATGCACGTAGGCGATGGGGTCGCGCGAGGAGGCGATCAGCGCGTCGCAGCGGCGCTCGGTCTCGCGCATCTGCGCCTCGATGCGGCGCAGGCCACGGCGCGCCTGCAGGTCCACCCACTGGTCGCGGACCACGGCGAGCAGGTGCTCGGGGCGCTGGCGCAGGGCAAGGGCACGGATGCCATGGCTGCTGGCCTGCACCAGTTCGTCCTCGTCGATGCGCTCGGCCAGCAGCACCAGCGGGATGTCCTTGCCGCTGGCGGCGATGTGCTGGGCTGCCAGCTGCAGCGGAATGCCCTGCGACGGCGAGGCCAGCACCAGGTCGATGGCCTGGCTGGTCAGCACCTGGGCCAGCTCGGCTGCATCCTGTGGGCGCCACGGGCGTACCGCGATGCCGCTGTTGCGCAGGGTGCTGACGATGGCTTCGGCATTCTCGCCGCTGTCATCGACGATTAGCAGGCGGATGGTGATGTCGTTCGCGTTCTGCATGCACTGCTCCCCAATCTGCGAATCTAGATACACGATGCGCGGCGAACCGTCCATGCGCGTCCCCCTTGCGCGCATGGAACGGCGAAGTGGTTCACACCACGCCGCCCGCTGCGTGCCCGCTTGCCCAGGCCCATTGGAAGTTGTAGCCGCCCAGCCAGCCGGTCACGTCCAGCACCTCGCCAACGAAGTGCAGGCCGGGGACGCGCTTGGATTCCATCGTTGAGGATGACACTTCGGCGGTGTCCACGCCGCCCAGGGTGACCTCGGCGGTGCGGTAGCCTTCGGTGCCGCTGGCCACCAGCGGGAATGCGCCCAGCAGCTGCGCAGCCTGGCGCAGCACCGGCTCGTCCAGCTGGCGCACGGGGCGGTCGGGCAGCCAGTGCTCGCACAGCCGCTGTGCCAGCCGCTTCGGCAGTACCTCGCCCAGCACCGTGCGCAGCTCGGCGGCGGGGCGGTCGCGCTTCATCTGGCGCAGCCACTCGCCCGCATCCTGGCCCGGCAACAGGTCCAGCTCCAGCGCATCGCCGGGCTGCCAGAACGAAGAGATCTGCAGGATGGCCGGGCCGCTCACGCCACGGTGGGTCAGCAGCATGAAGTTCTGGAAGCTCTTGCCGTTGCAGCGCGCCTCGATTGGCAGTGCGACGCCGCTGAGGTCGGCCAGCCGCTCCTGGTGCTTGCCGCTGAGGGTCAGCGGTACCAGCCCGGCGCGGGTCGGCAGCACCTGGTGGCCGAACTGGCGGGCCACTTCATAGCCAAAGCCGCTGGCCCCCATGCTGGGAATCGACAGGCCACCGGTGGCAACCACCAGCGAGGCGCAATGGAACAGGCCGTGCGTGGTGTGCACGCGGAAACCATCGCTGCCATGCTCGATGCGCTGCACGCTGCAGTCGGTACGGATCTGTACGCCGGCCGCCTGGCATTCGTCCACCAGCATTTTCACGATCTGCTTGGAGGAGACATCGCAGAACAACTGCCCCAGTTCCTTTTCGTGATACGCGATGCCGTGTTTGTGCACCAGCTCGATGAAGTGCCAGGGCGTGTAGCGGGCCAGCGCCGACTTGCAGAAATGCGGGTTGGCCGACAGGAAGTTGGCCGGGGTGGTGCCGGTGTTGGTGAAGTTGCAGCGGCCACCGCCGGACATCAGGATCTTCTTGCCGACCTTGTTGGCATGGTCGATCACCTGCACCTGGCGGCCGCGCTGGCCGGCAGTGATCGCGGTCATCAGCCCGGCTGCGCCGGCGCCGATGACCACCACGTCACAACGGATCGTGCTCATGCCTTGGCGCGCTTGCGCCAGGTCGGGATCACGTCGAGCTGCATCTGATCGTTGAGCAGCTGCACTTCACCGTCCTGGATCAGCACGCTCCAGCGCATCGCGCGCTGGATCTGCTGGCCCCACAGCTCTACGAAGGCACCGTCGAGGTCGACCACCGAAAGATTGTCGAAGCGCGCCAGGCCCTTGCCCTGCTTGCCCCACCAGATCTCCGAGGCGTTGCCGCCATAGTTGACCACCTGCACCTGGCGGCTGCGGTTGCTGGCCTTGCGGATGCGCGATTCGTCCGGATGGCCCAGGTCGATCCACTGCAGGATGTCGCCGGTGTAGTCGTGTTCCCACAGGTCGGGTTCGTCATCGGTGCTCAGGCCGCGGCCGAACTCCAGGCGGTCGCCGGCGTTCAGCGTGAAGGCGAGCAGGCGCACCATCAGGCGCTCGTCGGTCTCGGACGGATGCTGGGCCAGGGTCAGGTTGTGGGTCGCGTAGTAGCCGCGATCCATGTCGCTGATCTGCAGTTCGGCCTTGCGGATGGTGGCGGTAAGAGCCATGGGGGATCCGTGGACTAAAGAGGACAATGATAGAGGTTTGCTCCGGGGGTGTCCGTGGCCGGGCTGTCTGCGCAGCGTCAACGGTGGCACGCTTGCGTTCTTTCCCGTGGCCGGAGTGGACGCCATGACCTTGCCCAGCCGACTGCAGTTGCCGCCCGGGCCCTGGGCCACCCTGCTGGATGGCCTGTGTGCACGTTTCCCGCGCATCGCGCGCGCGCAATGGCAGGATCGCTTCGCGCGTGGCCGTGTGCTGGATGCGCAGGGCAGGACGCTCACTGCGGACATGCCCTGGCAGGTCGGGCGGGAGATCCAGTACTTCCGCGAGGTGGCCGACGAACCGGTGATTCCCTTTGTCGAGACCATCGTCCATCTGGATGCGCACCTGCTGGTAGCCGACAAGCCGCATTTCCTGCCGGTGACACCTGCGGGTGGGCATGTGCGCGAGACGCTGCTGGCGCGGCTGGTCGCCCGCACCGGCAATGCTGATCTGGTACCGCTGCACCGGCTGGATCGGCTGACGGCCGGGCTGGTGCTGTTCTCGACCCAGCGAGGGTCGCGCGATGCTTACCAGCGCCTGTTCCGTGAGCGGCGTATCGAGA
The DNA here is from genome assembly GCF_001580555.1 of Stenotrophomonas sp. DDT-1. Classification (NCBI taxonomy): domain Bacteria; kingdom Pseudomonadati; phylum Pseudomonadota; class Gammaproteobacteria; order Lysobacterales; family Lysobacteraceae; genus Stenotrophomonas; species Stenotrophomonas sp. DDT-1. The sequence continues at coordinate 159,288 of NZ_LEKR01000001.1, read as the reverse complement.
AGACCTATGAGGCCCTGGCACCGGCGCTGCCGGGGCTGGCGTTTCCGTTGCAGCGGGACAGCCGGTTGGTGCCGGGCGAGCCGTTCTTCCGCATGTTCGAAGTGCCCGGTGAACCCAATGCGCGCAGCCGGATCGAGCTGATCGAGGCCGAAGGGGCGATCTGGCGCTACCGGTTGCTGCCGGAGACCGGCCGCAAGCATCAGTTGCGCGTGCACATGGCCATGCTGGGGGCGCCGATCGTGGGTGACGACCTGTACCCGCAGCTTCGGCAACGGCCACTGGATGTGGCCGAGTCACCGCTGCAGCTGCTGGCGCGGGCCCTGGCCTTCGACGACCCGTTGAGTGGCGCACGACGGATGTTCAGCAGCGGCCGCAGCCTGAGCCTTATGGCTTAGGGCGGCCAGGCGCTCAGCGGGCCGGGCGTCGCGCCAGCCAGCGGTCCAGCTCGGCGGCGAACAGCTGCCGGTCGCGGGGTCCCAGGGGCGGCGGTCCGCCAGTCTGGACCCCGGCGCCGCGCAGTTCCTCCATGAAATTGCGCATCGACAGCCGCTCGGCCATGTTGTTCGGGGTGTACAGCTGGCCGCGCGGGTTCAGCGCCACGGCCTTTTTCTCCAGCACCAGCGCAGCCAGTGGGATGTCCTGGGTGACGACCAGGTCTCCGGCGGCGACCTGCTCGACGATGGCGCTGTCGGCCACGTCCAGGCCCTGCGGCACCTGGATCGAGCGCAGCCAGCGTGAGGGCGGGGTGCGGATCCACTGGTTGGCGACCAGGGTCAGTTCGATCCCCACCCGTTCAGCTGCACGAAACAGGATGTCGCGAATGACAGTGGGACAGGCGTCCGCGTCCACCCAGATGCGAGAGGGCGCGTATTCAGCGGGGGTTTCAGCTTCAGTCATTTCCCCAGTGTAGGGTAGGAAAAACCTGAATGGGGGCTCGGGGTTAGCCGCGAACGGCTGCCAACCCTTGTCACGCCTAGCGGGTGACCTGGTCCCATGAACGTCGGGACTATCGCTTTTTGCGGAAAACACGCGTATCGTGCGACCCACTGTGTTTGCTAGGGTCACCGTGAATCGTGGCCTGGTGCAGTTGATCTCACGATCCGCTCATCGATCCGCTTTACCAACGCCTGCAACTCAGTCTCGGCCCCGATACCCGGTGGCTGCGATTTTTTTCAACATGTGTTTCAGGAGTTAGTAAAATGTCTGAACGTCAGACCGGCACCGTCAAGTGGTTCAACGACGCCAAGGGCTTCGGCTTCATCACCCCGGAAAGCGGCCCGGACCTGTTCGTGCACTTCCGTGCGATCCAGGGCACCGGCTTCAAGACCCTGCAGGAAGGCCAGAAGGTTACCTTCATCGCCGTCCAGGGTCAGAAGGGTATGCAGGCTGACCAGGTGCAGGCGGTCTAATCCGTCTGCTACCGTTGGGTAGCCAGAACGCCGGAAGCGAGAGCTTCCGGCGTTTTTTATTGCCCGCTGTTTTTTGTAGAGTCGAGCCACGCTCGACTGGTTTCAAAGACAGTGGAGCATGGCTCGACTCTACAAAGGGCATGCAGCCGGCGCGGTAGGATGGAGGCCTTCCCGAGGATCGTCCCCATGCGCATCGTTCATCACCTGGAAAACTCCCGTTCGCTGCGCGTGCTGTGGATGCTGGAGGAGCTGGGGCTGGACTACGAACTGCGCCGCTATCCGCGTGACCCTAAGACGCTGCTGGCGCCACCGGAACTGCGCAATGTGCATCCGCTGGGCAAGTCGCCGGTGCTGCAGGATGGCGAGCTGGTACTGGCCGAGTCCGGTGCGATCCTCGACTACCTCGCTGACCGTTACGACACGCAACGCCAGCTGTCGCCGTCACCGATGCCGGCCGACGGGGCCGAACGCATCGCCTACCGCTACTGGCTGCACTACGCCGAAGGCTCGGCGATGCCGCCGCTGCTGCTGACCCTGGTGATGGGCCGCATACGCAACGCGCCGATGCCGTTCTTTGCGCGCCCGATCGCACGCAGCATTGCCGACAAGGCCGAGCGCGGCTTCATCGGCCCGCAGCGGCGGCTGCATCTGGACTGGATGGAGCGCCGCCTGGCTGAAAGCCCGTGGTTTGCCGGTGAGCGCTTCAGTGCGGCCGACATCCAGATGAGCTTCCCGATCCAGGCTGCGGCCGCACGGGGTGGTGGCCTGGACGACAAGCCGGCGCTCCGTGGCTTCCTCAAGCGCATCAGCGAGCGCCCGGCCTACCAGCGTGCCGAGGCCCACGGCGGCCACCTGCAGGCGCTCAGCGGCAATTGAGGCGGGCGGCCGTCGCCCCCATCTTCAGCACCATGGATACCGACAGCCTCCGTTTCGACAACCGCCTGCTGCACACCCTGCCGGGCGACCCCGAATCCGGCCCGCGCAGGCGCGAAGTGCTGGGCGCGGCCTGGTCGCCGGTGATGCCGACCCCGGTGGTGGCGCCCACGTTGCTGGCGTGGTCGCCTGAGGTTGCCACGATGCTCGGCTTCGATGCTGCCGAGATCGAGAGCGAAGGCTTCGCCGATGTATTCGGCGGCAACGCGCTGTACGCCGGCATGCAGCCATGGGCCGCCAATTACGGTGGCCATCAGTTCGGCCATTGGGCCGGCCAGCTCGGCGACGGACGTGCGATCTCGCTGGGCGAGCTGGTGGCACCCGATGGCCGCCACTGGGAGCTGCAGCTGAAGGGGGCCGGGCCGACGCCGTACTCGCGCGGTGCCGATGGACGGGCAGTGCTGCGCTCGTCGATCCGCGAGTTCCTGTGCAGCGAAGCGATGCACCACCTGGGCGTGCCGACCACGCGCGCGTTGTCGCTGGTCGGTACCGGCGAGGAGGTGGTGCGCGACATGCTCTATGACGGCCACCCGCGTGCCGAGCCTGGCGCCATTGTGTGCCGGGTCTCGCCGTCGTTCCTGCGTTTCGGTTCGTTTGAGCTGCCGGCCTCGCGTGGCGAGACTGCCTTGCTGCAACAGCTGGTGGACACCTGCATCGCCCGTGATTTCCCCGGGCTGGAGGGGCAGGGCGAGGCACTGTATGGCGACTGGTTCGCGCAGATCGCGGTGCGCACCGCCGAGATGATCGCGCACTGGATGCGTGTCGGCTTCGTGCACGGCGTGATGAACACCGACAACCTGTCCGTGCTCGGTCTCACACTTGATTACGGCCCCTATGGCTGGGTCGAGGATTTTGATCCGGAGTGGACGCCGAACACCACCGACGCCCAGGGGCGCCGCTACCGCTTCGGCACCCAGCCGCAGGTGGCGTACTGGAACCTGAGCCGATTGGCGCAGGCGCTGTCGCCGCTGTTCGCCGATGTCGCACCGCTGCAGGCGGGCCTGGCGGCCTACCAGTCCACCTTCGTGGCCTGCACGCGTCGCGATGCTGCATCGAAGCTGGGGCTGGCTGCTGCCGACGATGACGACCTGCAGCTCTACCAGCGCTGGCAGCAGCTGATGCAGGAGGGCGCCATGGACATGACCCTGGCCTGGCGTGCACTGATGCGCATCGACCCGTCGGCAGCGGACGCTACGGTTCTGGACGCGGTGTACTACGACGAGGCGCGCAAGCATGCGGTGCAGGCGCCGTTGCAGCAATGGCTGCAGGACTACGCAGCGCGCCTGCATAGCGATCCGCTGTCGGCCCGCGAACGCTTGGCGAAGATGGCAGCGGCCAACCCGCTGTACGTGCTGCGCAACTGGCTGGCCCAGGAGGCGATCGACCGCGCAGAGCAGGGTGACCTCGGCGGTGTGCATGCGCTGCAGGACGTGCTGCGCGACCCATACACCGAACGCCCGGGGCTCGAGCACTTCGCTGGCAAGCGCCCGGCGTGGGCCGACAACCGCGCCGGCTGCTCGATGCTGTCCTGCAGTTCCTGAGGCTGGGTTTCGGCAGGGCTGCGCCCTGCACCTGCAGAGGCCAAGTCAACGGCCAGAGCGAAAGCTGGATCCCGCGGCTGGGCCGGGCCCCGGAGGGGGACTTGCAGCGGCCCCCGCAACCGGACCCACCCCGCCATCCCACAGAATGCACGCTGTTGCTGTTGCCGTGGAGGTTGCCGGCCAGCGGCCGGCACTACCGCAGGTGCAGGGCGCAGCCCTGCCGACACCCCCAACAGGCAGCCGGCGCCCGGAACAGGTACCCTATGCCGCCATCAGATAGCCAATGTGACATGACCGACGCCATTGTCGTTCCGCAGTGGGCCTCCCGCCTGCGCGACATCGCCGACTTCCCCAAGCCCGGTATCCTGTTCAAGGACATCATGCCGCTGCTCGCCCACGGCGAGGACTTCCGTGGCGCGATCACCGCGATGGCCGACCGTTGGCGCGACCAGAAGCTGGACGCGGTGGTCGGCATCGAATCGCGTGGTTTCATCCTCGGCGCAGCGATGGCACTGGAGCTGGGCGTGGGCTTCGTGCCGGTGCGCAAGCCGGGCAAGCTGCCGGGCCAGGTGCTGCGCGAGGAATACACGCTGGAGTACCGCAGCGACTGCATCGAAGTGCACGCCGACGCGTTGCCGTCCGGTGCCCGCGTCGCGATCATCGATGACGTGCTGGCCACCGGCGGCACGCTGGTCGCTGCGTTGTCGCTGGTTCGCCGCCTGGGTGTTGAAGTGGTCGGTGCAGGCGTGCTGGTCGAGCTCGACGGCCTGGGCGGCCGGGCCCGCTGGGAGGCGGGCTTGCCACTGCACACCGAACTGGTGTTCTGATCGAAGGGTGAATGCCAACCAAGGTTGGCATCTACCAGAGCGAAGAACCGGGAGCCGGTCGTTGCCAACCGTGGTTGGCAACGCGGCTTCAATCACATCATCCGTACGCGGAAACGACGGCCCTTGATCTTGCCGGCTTCCAGCCTGGCGACGGCCTTGTTGGCCTGTTCACGCGCGATCGCCACATAGGAGCGGGTCGGGAAGATCGCGATCTTCCCGATGAACTTGCTCGACAGGCCGGCATCGCCGGTCAGTGCGCCGAGGATGTCGCCCGGGCGCAGCTTGTCGGTCTTGCCGCCGTCGATGCGCAGGGTGCGCATCGCCGCCTGCGGCAACTCGGCCGGGCGCGAGGTCGCCAGTGGCGTCTTCTGCCAATCCAGCGGTTGCCCCATCTGCGCTTCGATGGCTTCGGCGCGGGTCTTTTCGCGGCCAGCCACCAGGCTGATCGCCAGGCCGCTGGCACCGGCACGGCCGGTACGGCCCACGCGGTGCTGGTAGCTCTCCACGTCGGTCGGCAGCTCGTAATTGATCACCGCCGCCAGCTCTTCCACGTCCAGTCCGCGCGCGGCGACGTCGCTGGCGACCAGCACGTTGCAGCTGCGGTTGGCCAGCCGCAACAGCACTTCCTCACGGTCGCGCTGCTCCATGTCGCCGTGCAGGGCGAGTGCGGAGAAGCCGAACTGCTGCAGCGAGTTGGCCACTTCGTCCACGTCCTTGCGGGTATTGCAGAACACCACCGCCGATTCCGGCGTGTACTTCAACAGCAGGCCGGCCAGCGCCTTCTGGCGATGCGCCGGTTCCACCTCGCAGAACAGGTGGCGGATGGCCGGTGCCTGGTCGGCACCTTCCACGGTCACCTCCACCGCGTCGCGCAGCAGGTCACGCGCCATGGCGCGGATGCTGTCGGGGAAGGTGGCGGAGAACAGCAGGCTCTGGCGATCCCTGTGGGTGCGGCCGGCGATCTCGCGGATGGGCTCCTCGAAGCCCATGTCGAGCATGCGGTCGGCCTCGTCCAGCACCAGCGTGCGCACCGCGCCAAGATTCAGCGCGCGCTTGCGTGCCAGCTCCTGCACGCGGCCGGGCGTACCGACCACCACGTGCGGATCGTGGCCTTCCAGCGAGGCCAGCTGCGGGCCCAGCGGCACGCCACCCACCAGCAGCAACAGCTTCAGGTTGGGAATGCCGGTGGCCAGCTTGCGGATCTGCTTGCCGACCTGGTCGGCCAGTTCGCGGGTCGGGCACAGGACCAGCGCCTGCACGCGGATCAGGCTGGGGTCGATGGCCTGCAGCAGGCCCAGGCCGAAGGCGGCGGTCTTGCCGCTGCCGGTCGGCGCCTGTGCGATCACATCGCGGCCATCGAGGATGGCCGGCAGGCTCTGCGCCTGCACGGGGGTGAGGGTGGTGTAGCCGAGGGCGTCCAGGCCGGGCTGCAGGGCCGGGCTCAGCGGCAGGGTCGAGAAATCAGTCATGGCGCATTGTACCCGCCCGCGTGGCCGGTCCCGTCTAATAGGGCGGGGTCGGATCCCTTTCCGCAGGAAAGGGCTCTGATCCCCAATTGGAGCCGCCATCCATGCATGACGTGGATCTACGGGTGGGCGCCGACCCTGGTCGGTACGCTGCGGCTCAGCCCAGCACCGCCAACACACCCTGGTGGATCACCAGGCCACCGAACAGCAGCCAGGCGAACAGGATCAGCGCCAGCAGCAGTGGCTTCAGGCCGGCCTGGCGCAGCGCCGAGACATGGGTGGTCAGGCCCAGTGCGGCCATCGCCATCGCCAGCAGCACAGTATCCAGCTGCACCAGTCCGGCCTGCAGGCCGGCCGGCAGCAGGTGCAGTGAATTGAAACCGGCCACCGCCACGAAACCGAACGCGAACCACGGCACTACGATGCGCGCCTTGCTGCCGTCGGCGCTGGCCTTCCCGCCACGCGCCAGCCACAACGACAACGCGACCAGGAACGGCGCCAGCAGCATCACCCGCACCATCTTGGTGATCACCGCGGTATCGGCGGCGGCCTCGCTGACCGTGCGGCCTGCGGCCACCACCTGCGCCACTTCGTGCACCGTCGCACCAGTGAACAGGCCGTACTGCCGTGCGTCCATCGCCAGCCAGCCGTGCGATTGCACCAGCGCATACAGGGCGGGGTACAGGAACATCGCCAGCGTGCCGAACACCACTACCGTCGACACCGCCACCGTGACCTGTGCCGCGCGGCCGCGCACCACCGGTTCGGCGGCCATCACCGCTGCCGCACCGCAGATCGCGCTGCCGGCGCCGATCAGCATTGCCGCCTCGCGTTCCATCTTGAACACACGTACGCCCAGCCAACAGGCCAGGCCGAAGGTGCTGGCGACCACCAGCACGTCCATCAGCACGCCGCTGACGCCGACATGACCGATGTCCTGGAAGGTCAGGCGCAGGCCGTACAGCACAATGCCGGCACGCAGCAGCCAGTGCTTGGAGAAACCGACGCCGGCCGCGCTGCTCGGTGCCAGCCGCGGGTAGAGCGTGTTGCCGACCACGATGCCGCCCACGATGGCGACGGTCAGTGCACTCAGGCCATGCGCCTGCAGCCAGGGAAGCTCGGCCAGGTACAGCGATGCCGCCGCGATCAGGCCCACCAGCAGAAGGCCGGGCAGGCGCGGCTGCCAGCGTTGGCGCAGGGCGGGCAGGGACCAGGAGGAGAGAGCGGGGGCGTTCATGGCAGGGCAGGGCTGTGGTGACGAGGCAAGCGTGCGCCTTCGTTCATGACCTGTAAAACGAATAATATGGGTGAAATCTACCTGTCCAGAAGGTAACGGTAATGCGCCTGACGTTGCGCCAGCTCCAAGTCTTCGTTGCCGTCGCCGATCACGGCAGTACCACGGCTGCGGGCCAGGCCATCGCGCTCTCGCAATCGGCCAGCAGTGCCGCCCTGCAGGAACTGGAGGCGCATTTCGGTACTCCGCTGTTCGACCGCATCGGTCGTCGCCTGGCGCTGAACGGGCACGGCCGCGCACTGCTGGAGCCGGCGCGCACCCTGCTGGTCAATGCCGCCGATCTGGAGCGGCAGCTGGCCGCCGGCGGCGACCCATCGCAGGGAGCACCGCTGCGATTGGTGCTGGCCGCCAGTACCACCATCGGCAACTACCTGCTGCCGCCGCGCATTGCGGAACTGCTGCGGCAGGCGCCACAGGCCGAGGTCGACCTGCGCATCGACAACAGTGCCGGCGTAGTCGCCGCCGTGCAGCGCCTGGATGTGGACGCGGGCCTGATCGAAGGCCCGTGCCATGAACGCGGTTTGCAGGTCACGGCCTGGCAGCAGGATCCGCTGGTGATCGTCGCCGCCGCCGACGCGCCGCCGCGCTGGACGCTGGACGAACTGCGCCGCGCACGCTGGCTGCTGCGTGAGCCGGGCTCTGGCACCCGCGAAGCGGTGGAGCAGGCGCTGTTGCCGCATCTGCGAGGTTTCGCCCAGACCCTGCAGCTGGGCAATACCGAAGCGATCAAGCAGGCTGCGATCGCCGGCCTCGGATTGGCCTGCCTTTCGCGTCACGCGCTGGAAGAGCCGCTGGCGCTGGGCCGCCTGCGCGTGCTCGAGACGCCGCTGCCCGCCCTTCAGCGCACCCTGTGGCTGGTGCGCCACCCCGGCAAGCAATGGCTGCCCGGGTTGCAGGCGTTGCTGGGGGAGGTGGGGTAGCCGGGATCCATCCGCACAGCGCGAATTCCACGACGGGATCCGCGCCCCGCCGTCCCACAGGAAACCAGCTTTTGACGTTGCCGTTGAGGTTGCCGGCCAGCGGCCGGCACCACCGCGGGTGCCGGGTGCAACCCGGCCGACGCCCCCAACCCGTACAATATCCGGATGCCTCTGATTACTCTGCAGAACGTCGACTTCAGCGTCGGCGGCCCGTTGTTGCTGGAAAAGGCCGAACTGTCGATCGAGCCGGGCGAACGCATCGCCCTGATCGGCCGGAACGGCGCCGGCAAATCCACCCTGCTCAAGCTGCTGTCCGGCGACCACAAGCCCGATGACGGCGAAGTCCGCGTGCAGCAGGGCGTGCGCGTCACCCGCCTGGAGCAGGAAGTGCCACATGGCGCCGCCGGCTCGGTGTTCGACGTCGTCGCCGATGGCCTCGGTGAACTGGGCCAGTGGCTGGCCGAGTTCCACCATCTCAGCCATGCCGAGGTCTTCGATGGCGAAGCCCTGGGCAACGTGCAGGCCAAGATCGACGCCGCCAACGGCTGGGGCCTCGATCAGCGCGTCAGCGAAACCCTGACCAAGCTCGACCTGGACGGCGAGGCCGAGTTCGGCCGCCTGTCCGGCGGCATGAAGCGCCGCGTGCTGCTCGCCCGCGCGCTGGTGTCCAGCCCTGACGTGCTGTTGCTGGACGAACCGACCAACCACCTCGATATCGAAGCCATCGACTGGCTCGAAGCGTTCCTGAAGGGTTGGAGCGGCAGCGTGGTGTTCGTTACCCATGACCGCCGCTTCCTGCGTGCACTGGCCACCCGCATCGTCGAGATCGACCGCGGCCAGGTCACCAGCTGGCCGGGCGACTGGGCCAACTACGAGCGTCGCCGGGAGGAACGCCTCAACGCGCAGGCGCAGGAAAACGCGCGCTTCGACAAGCTGCTGGCGCAGGAAGAGGTCTGGATCCGCCAAGGCATCAAGGCGCGCCGCACCCGCGATGAGGGCCGCGTGCGCCGCCTGAAGGCGATGCGCGTGGAGCGTTCGCAGCGCCGTGATCTCAGCGGCAACGTCAAGATGGAAGCCGCGCAGGGCATCAGCTCTGGCAAGAAGGTCATCGACGTCAAGGATATTTCGTTCGCCTTCGGTGAGCGCACCATGGTCCGCGACTTCACCACCACCATCATGCGCGGCGACCGCATCGGCCTGATCGGCCCCAACGGCAGCGGCAAGACGACGCTGCTGAAGCTGCTGCTGGGCGAGCTGCAGCCGGCCAAGGGCGAAGTCAACGCCGGCACCAACTTGCAGATCGCCTATTTCGACCAGTACCGCGCGGTGCTGCGCGAAGACTGGAGCGCGATCGAGAACGTGGCCGAAGGCCGCGATTTCCTCGAGTTCAACGGCAAGCGCAAGCACGTGCATGCCTACCTGCAGGACTTCATGTTCACCCCGGAACGCGCACGTGCGCCGATCACCCGCCTGTCCGGTGGCGAGCGCAACCGCCTGCTGCTGGCCAAGCTGTTCGCGCAGCCGTCCAACCTGCTGGTGATGGACGAACCGACCAACGACCTGGACGTGGAAACCCTGGAGCTGCTGGAAGAGCTGCTGGGCGAGTACACCGGCACCCTGCTGCTGGTCAGCCATGACCGTGACTTCATCGACAACGTGGTGACCTCCACGCTGGTGATGGAAGGCGACGGCGTGATCGGCGAGTACGTCGGTGGCTACAGCGACTGGCAGCGTTATGCGGCCAGCGTGGCAGCACCTGCCGCGACCCCCGCCGCCAAGCCGGCAGCCGCAGCCCCTGCCGCGCCGGCTGCTGCCACCCCGGCTGCGCCCAAGCGCAAGCTGGCCTACAAGGAAGCGCGCGAGCTGGAGCAGCTGCCGAAGACCATCGAGAAGCTGGAAAGCGATGTCGAAGGGCTGACCTCGGCGATGAACGATCCGTCGTTCTACACCCGCAGCAGTGCCGAAGTGACCGCGCACACCCAGCAGCTGGCCAAGGTGCAGGCCGAGCTGGATGCCGCGTACGCGCGCTGGGAAGAGCTGGAAGGCTGAGCGTTGACCGGCGCCAGCGGTTGCGCCGATTGATGTAGAGCCGAGCCCACGCTCGGCTCAGCAGATCCACGCCATGCGTGGATATCCGGAATCTGTGCGGACCAACGGTCCGCGCCTACCAACCGACGGTCCGCACCGGCCGGGGGGCCGGCCGTCATTTGACCCCGTGCAGATCCCGCAACTGGCTCGGCCGGCTGCCGAAATACGCGGCCAGATCGGCGATGTCCTGATCGCTCAGGTCCTTCGCCTGCGGCGTCATCAGCGCATGCTGGCGGTCGCCGGCGCGGTAGGCCTGCAGCGCATGCGCCAGATAGTCGCCGTACTGGCCACCCAGTTTCGGATAGGTCGGATCGATCGGCGCATTGCCGTCGGCCCCATGGCAGTCGATGCAGCTCTGGTTGGTGGCCTTGCCCTTCACCTTGGCGCGGGCTTCACCGGCGGCCTCGCGGCCTGCCGGCAGGCCGGCGGAGGACGAAGAGCCGTGTTCGCCGCTGGCATGGCCCGGGTCGGCGGCGGATTTCTCGCTGTTTTCCACCTGCGACTGCGAACAGGCCGCCAGCAGCAGGGCAACGGACAGGGCGATGGCGTGACGCATCGGATGCGCGGCTTTCGACATGGGCGGGCCTTACTTGACGGTGGACAGGTAAACAGAGAGATCGGCGATCTCCTGTTCGCTGAAACTCATCGACTGCGCCTGCATCGTCGGATGCCGGCGCTTGCCCTGGCGGTACTCGGTCAGGGCCTGGGCCAGGTACTGCTGGGTCTGGCCGCCGATCTTCGGCACCCGGTAGCTGGGGTAGGCGTTCTTGTAGCCGGTGATGCCGTGGCACCCCTGGCAGGTGTAGGCCAGGACACGGCCATTGTCGAAGTTGCCGGTGGGCGTGGCAGGCGCCGGCGCGGCGGCAGGCGCCGGGGCGGGTGTGGCAGGAGCGGGAGCGGGCTGTGCGGCGGCCCCAAGGGGCAGGAGGACGGCCAGAGCGAGACAAGCGGCGAGCGGCTGCGGGCGCATGGTGTCGTTTCCGGGGATTCGGGTCTGGTCGTTCCGGCGTGGGGTACGGAACGACCCGAGTATAGCCTCAGGTTTCATCTAGCTGAAATGGGGGCGGGCCGACCAGCGGCGTGAAGACACCATGACCTTTGGGATATGGTGTTGCCGTGAAGTGGTGCATTACTTTGCTACCACACCTGTCCACACATCCTCCAGGGACTCGACGATGTCGCACCCAACCTTCCTGTCCGGCCGTCGCAGCGGAATCTGCGCTGCCGCACTGCTGATCTCCACCTCCCTGCTGCTGGGCGGTTGCGCCGCAGGGCCCAATTCCGAAGCCAAGGCTGCCGAGACCAAGGAGGAGAAGAAGGTCGACGCCGTCCCGGTCGAAGTGGCGGTGGCCAGCCATCGTGCCGTCGCAGCCAGCTACACCGGCACCGCGGCGCTGGAGCCACGTGCCGAGTCGCAGGTGGTCGCCAAGACCTCCGGCGTAGCCCTGGCGGTGCTGGTCGAGGAAGGGCAGCGGGTCACCGCCGGCCAGCCGCTGGTGCGGCTGGACCCGGACCGCGCGCGCCTGGCCGTGGCGCAGAGCGAAGCGCAGATGCGCAAGCTGGAAAACAACTACCAGCGCGCACAGAAGCTGGTCGGCCAGCAGATGGTCAGCGCCGCCGATGTCGACCAGCTGCGCTACGACCTGGAGAACGTCCGTGCGCAGTACCGCCTGGCCACGCTGGAGCTGTCCTACACCACGGTCGTGGCACCGATCTCCGGTGTGATCGCCTCACGCTCGATCAAGACCGGCAACTTCGTGCAGATCAATACACCGATCTTCCGCATCGTCGACAACTCGCGGCTGGAGGCCACCCTCAACGTACCCGAACGTGAGCTGGCCACCCTGCGCGCCGGCCAGCCGGTGACGCTGGCGGCCGACGCACTGCCGGGCCAGAGCTTCACCGGCACCGTTGACCGCATCGCGCCGGTGGTGGACTCGGGCAGCGGCACGTTTCGCGTGGTCAGTGCCTTCGATGGCGCCGCCCACGCGCTGCAGCCCGGCATGTTCGGCCGCATCCGCATCGATTACGACCAGCGTGCCGATGCGCTGGTGGTGCCGCGCCTGGCGTTGCTCGATGACGGTGAACCTGCGGTGTTCCGCGTGCGCGAAGGCAAGGTCGCACGCGTTCCGGTCAAGCTGGGTTACGCCGAGGGCCCGTGGGTGGAGATCCGTGATGGCCTGGCGGCCGGTGATCAGGTGGTCACCGCCGGCAAGGTCGCCCTGCGCGACGGCACCACGGTGCAGGTGATTGCCGATCCGAAGGCGAAGGCGGTCGCGGCGGCCGCCAAGCCCGCAGACAAGGCCGGGAGCAAGCAATGACCGCCCCGGGCCACGACCACGGTGCCTCGCCGGCGAGCGACGGCGCCGCCGCCGGCATGCGCGGCGGCCTGGTGGAATTCGCCACGCGCCGCCGCGTGACCATCGCCATGTGCACGGTCACCCTGCTGCTGTTCGGCCTGATCGCGCTCGGCAACCTCAAGGTCAACCTGCTGCCCGACCTGAGCTACCCGACGCTGACCGTGCGCACCGAATACACCGGTGCGGCGCCGACCGAAATCGAAACCCTGATCACCCAGCCGGTTGAAGAAGCGGTGGGCGTGGTCAAGAACCTGCGCAAGCTGAAGTCGGTCTCGCGCACCGGCCAGAGCGATGTGGTGCTGGAGTTCGCCTGGGGCACCAACATGGACCAGGCCAGCCTGGAGGTGCGTGACAAGATGGAAGCGCTGAACCTGCCGCTGGAGGCCAAGGCCCCGGTGCTGCTGCGCTTCAATCCGTCCACCGAGCCGATCATGCGCCTGGTGCTGTCCAACAAGGTCGCGCCGGCCAGCGATGCCGACGCGGTCCGCGAGCTGACCGGCCTGCGCCGCTATGCCGATGAAGACCTGAAGAAGAAGCTGGAGCCGGTCACCGGCGTGGCAGCAGTGAAGGTGGGCGGAGGCCTGGAAGACGAGATCCAGGTCGACATCGACCAGCAGAAGCTGGCGCAGCTGAACCTGCCGATCGACACCGTCATCAAGCGCCTGAAGGACGAGAACATCAACATCTCCGGCGGCCGCCTGGAGGAAGGCTCGCAGCGCTTCCTGGTGCGTACCGTCAACCAGTTCGCCGACCTCGAGGAAATCCGCAACCTGCTGGTCACCACCCAGGCCGCCAACGGCAGCGCAGCGGATTCGGCGCTGCAGCAGATGTTCAACATCGCCGCGTCGACCGGTTCGGCGGCAGCCATCGCCGCGGCGTCGGCGGCGCAGAGCGCATCATCCGGCGGCGGCTCCAGCGTGGTCGCCAACGGCGTGCCGGTGCGCCTGAAGGACGTGGCCACCGTGCGCCAGGGCTACAAGGAGCGCGAAGCGATCATCCGCCTGGGCGGCAAGGAGGCGGTCGAGCTGGCCATCTACAAGGAAGGTGATGCCAACACCGTGTCGACCGCCGAAGCGCTGCGCAAGCGCCTGGAGCAGATCAAGGGCACGTTCCCGTCGGACGTCGAGCTGACCACCATCGAGGACCAGTCGCGCTTCATCGAGCACGCCATCGCCGACGTCAAGAAGGACGCGGTGATCGGTGGCCTGCTGGCGATCCTGATCATCTTCCTGTTCCTGCGCGATGGCTGGAGCACGTTCGTGATCAGCCTGTCGTTGCCGGTCTCGATCATCGCCACGTTCTTCTTCATGAGCCAGCTCGGGCTGAGCCTGAACGTGATGTCGCTGGGCGGTCTGGCATTGGCCACCGGCCTGGTGGTGGATGACTCGATCGTGGTGCTGGAGAGCATCGCCAAGGCCCGTGAGCGTGGCCTGGGCATCCTGCAGGCGGCGATCGCCGGCACCCGTGAAGTGAGCATGGCGGTGGTCGCCTCGACCCTGACCACCATCGCGGTGTTCCTGCCGCTGGTGTTCGTCGACGGCATCGCCGGGCAGCTGTTCCGCGACCAGGCGCTGACCGTGGCGATCGCCATCGCGATCTCGCTGCTGGTGTCGATGACCCTGATCCCGATGCTGAGCTCGCTGAAGGGGCGGCCACCGCTGGCGTTCCCGGAAGAGGCGCCGAACGCAGCATGGCAGCCGCAAAAGCGCTGGCAGAAGCCGGTCGCGCTGGGCCGCCGTGGCGTGGTTGCCAGCGTGCGCTGGAGCTTCTATGCGCTGGCCTGGCTTGTCGTGCGCGTGTGGCGTGGCGTGGTGGCAGTGGTCGGCCCGGTAATGCGCAAGGCCAGCGACCTGGCGATGAAACCCTATGCAGGCGCCGAGCGAGGCTACCTGCGCCTGCTGCCGAGTGCGCTGGCGCATCCCGGCAAGGTGCTGGGCGTGGCAGCCATCATCTTCGTGGCGACGATGGCGCTGGTACCGATGCTTGGCGCGGACCTGATTCCGCAGCTGGCGCAGGACCGGTTCGAAATGACGGTGAAGCTGCCGGCCGGCACGCCGCTGAAGCAGACCGATGCGCTGGTGCGCGAGCTGCAGCTGGCGCACGGCAAGGGGGAGGGCGTGGCCTCGCTGTATGGCGTCAGTGGCAGCGGCACCCGGCTGGATGCCAGTCCGACCGAAAGCGGTGAGAACATCGGCAAGCTGACTGTGGTGATGGAAGGTGGTGGCAACGCGCGCACCGAAGCAGCAATCACCGAGCGCCTGCGCGGCACCATGAGCCAGCACCCGGGCGCGCAGGTCGACTTCGCGCGGCCGGCGTTGTTCAGCTTCTCCACGCCGCTGGAAATCGAGCTGCGCGGGCAGGACATGGCGACCCTGGAAGTGGCCGGCCAGCGTCTGGCGGCGATGCTGCGCGGCAACGCCCACTACGCCGACGTGAAGTCGACGGTGGAGGAGGGCTTCCCGGAAATCCAGATCCGCTTCGACCAGGAGCGCGCCGGTGCGCTGGGCCTGACCACCCGCCAGATCGCCGACGTGGTGGTGAAGAAGGTGCGTGGCGACGTCGCCACCCGCTACAGCTTCCGTGATCGCAAGATCGACGTGCTGGTGCGTGCGCAGGAAGGTGACCGCGCCAGCGTGGACAGCATCCGCCGGCTGATCGTCAACCCGGGCAGCACCCGCCCGGTGACCCTGGACGCGGTGGCCGACGTGGTCGCCACCACCGGCCCCAGCGAGATCCATCGTGCCGACCAGACGCGGGTCGCGGTGGTGTCGGCCAACCTGCGCGACATCGACCTCGGCGCGGCCATGCGCGAAGTGCAGCAGATGGTGGCCGAGCAGCCGCTGGGCGCAGGCGTCGGCCTGCATATCGGCGGCCAGGGCGAGGAACTGGCGCAGGCGGCGAAGTCGCTGATCTTCGCCTTCGGCCTGGCGATCTTCCTGGTCTACCTGGTGATGGCCTCGCAGTTCGAGTCGCTGCTGCATCCGTTCGTGATCCTGTTCACCATCCCGTTGGCGCTGGTCGGTGCGATCCTGGCGCTGATGCTGACCGGAAAGCCCATCTCGGTGGTGGTGTTCATCGGCCTGATCCTGCTGGTCGGCCTGGTCACCAAGAACGCGATCATCCTGATCGACAAGGTCAACCAGCTGCGCGAAGCCGGCGTGGCCAAGCATGAGGCGCTGGTGGAAGGTGCGCGTTCGCGCCTGCGCCCGATCATCATGACCACGCTGTGCACGCTGTTCGGCTTCCTGCCGCTGGCGGTGGCGATGGGCGAGGGCGCCGAAGTGCGTGCACCGATGGCGATCACCGTGATCGGTGGCCTACTGGTGTCGACGCTGCTGACGCTGCTGGTGATCCCGGTGGTGTACGACCTGATGGATCGTCGCGGCGACGCCTACTACCGTGAGCGCGGCCGCAAGCATGCCGGTGAAGGACTGCATGGCGACGAGGGCGGCACGGCAGGTGTGGAGGAGCCGGCATGAGCGTTGCCGAGTTCTCCATCCGCCGCCCGGTCACCACCATCATGTGCTTCGTGTCGCTGGTGGTGATCGGCCTGATCGCTTCGTTCCGGCTGCCGTTGGAGGCGCTGCCGGACATCTCCGCGCCGTTCCTGTTCGTGCAGATCCCATACACCGGTTCGACGCCCGAGGAAGTGGAGCGGACCATCATCCGCCCGGTCGAGGAGTCGCTGGCGACGATGACCGGCATCAAGCGCATGCGCTCATCGGCCACCTCCGAGGCGGCGCTGATCTACATCGAGTTCAGCGACTGGGACCGCGACATCGCCATTGCCGCGTCCGACGCGCGCGAGCGTATCGATGCGATCCGCAGCGACCTGCCCGATGACCTGCAGCGCTACAACGTGTTCAAGTGGTCCAGCAGTGACCAGCCGGTACTGAAGGTGCGGCTGGCCAGCACCACCGACCTGACCACTGCCTATGACATGCTCGACCGTGAGTTCAAGCGGCGCATCGAGCGTATTCCCGGTGTGGCCCGCGTCGATATCACCGGTGCACCGCCGAACGAGGTGGAGATCGCCATCGATCCGAACCGGCTCAACGCGCATGGGTTGAGCATCAACGAGCTGAGCGAGCGCCTGCGCACGCTGAACTTCTCGATCTCGGCCGGTCAGATCGACGACAACGGCCAGCGCGTGCGCGTGCAGCCGGTGGGCGAGATCACCGACCTGCAGGAAATGCGCGACCTGGTGATCAACGCCAAGGGGCTGCGCCTGGGCGATATCGCCGACGTGCGCCTGAAGCCGGCGCGAATGAACTACGGGCGCCGTCTGGACGGCAACCCGGCGGTGGGCCTGGATATCTTCAAGGAGCGCAGTGCCAACCTGGTGGACGTCTCGCGTGCGGCGCTGGCCGAAGTCGAGGCGATCCGCGCGCAGCCGTCGATGCGCGACGTGCAGATCAAGGTGATCGACAACCAGGGCAAGGCGGTGACCTCGTCGCTGCTGGAACTGGCCGAAGCCGGTGCGGTCGGCCTGATCCTGTCGGTGACGGTGCTGTTCTTCTTCCTGCGCCATTGGCCGTCGACGCTGATGGTGACCCTGGCCATTCCGATCTGCTTCACCATCACCCTGGGCTTCATGTACTTCGTCGGGGTGACGCTGAACATCCTGACCATGATGGGCCTGCTGCTGGCCGTGGGCATGCTGGTCGACAACGCCGTGGTGGTGGTGGAGAGCATCTACCAGGAGCGCGAGCGCATGCCGGGGCAGCCACGGCTGGCATCGATCATCGGCACCCGCAACGTGGCCATCGCGCTCAGCGCCGGTACGCTGTGCCACTGCATCGTGTTCGTGCCGAACCTGTTCGGCGAGACCAACAACATCAGCATCTTCATGGCGCAGATCGCGATCACCATCTCGGTCTCGCTGCTGGCCTCGTGGCTGGTCGCGGTCAGCCTGATTCCGATGCTGTCCGCACGCATGGCCACACCCAAGCTGGTGCACTCGCAGACCGGCCTGATCGCGCGCCTGCAACGGCGCTATGCACAGCTGCTGGACTGGTCACTGCATCACCGCGGCTGGAGCCTGCTCGGCATCCTGCTGGTGGTGCTGGTCAGCCTGGTGCCGATGAAACTGACCAAGGTCGACATGTTCGGTGGCGAGGGCGGCAAGGACATCTTCATCGGCTACATGTGGAAGGGCGCCTACACCTACCGGCAGATGTCCGAGGAAGTGGCGCGCGTGGAGAGCTGGATCGACCAGAACCGCGAGCGCCTGCACGTCAAGCAGGTGTACTCCTGGTACAGCGAGCAGGAAGGCAGCTCCACGGTGGTCACCCTGGACGAGAAGTACGCCAAGGACATCAAGGCGCTGCAGGAAGAGTTGCGCAAGGGCCTGCCGAAGTCCGCCCGCACCGACTATTTCGTCGGCAACCAGGGCGGCGATGGCGGGGGGGGCGGCAACCAGGGCGTGCAGGTGCAGCTGGTCGGCGATTCCAGCTCGATGCTGCAGGAGATCGGCCAGGAAGTGGTGCCGTTGCTGGCGCAGCGTGCCGAACTGCGGGACGTGCGCATCGACAATGGCGAGAAGGGCGGCGAGCTGAAGGTGCGCGTCGACCGTGAGCGTGCCGCAGCGTTCGGCTTCAACGCCGAACAGGTGGCCAGCTTCGTCGGCCTGGCGCTGCGCGGCGCACCGATGCGCGAGTTCCGCCGCGGTGACAATGAAGTGCCGGTGTGGGTGCGCTTTGCCGGCGCCGAGCAGAGCAGCCCGGAAGACCTGGCCGGTTTCAGCGTGCGTACCGGCGATGGCCGCAGCGTGCCGCTGCTGAGCCTGGTCACCGTTGACGTCGGTTCATCGGCGACCCAGATCGGTCGCACCAACCGCCAGACCACGCTGACCATCAAGGCCAACCTGGCCGAGAAGGTCACCGCACCGGATGGCCGCAAGGCGATGGAATCGGTGCTCAAGCCGATGAACTTCCCGGCTGGCTATGGCTTCACCTTCGATGGCGGCGACTACGGCAACGACGACGAAGCGATGCAGCAGATGGTGTTCAACCTGCTGATCGCGCTGGTGATGATCTACGTGGTGATGGCGGCGGTGTTCGAGTCGCTGCTGTTCCCGGCAGCGATCATGAGTGGCGTGCTGTTCTCGATCTTCGGCGTGTTCTGGCTGTTCTGGATCACCGGCACCTCGTTCGGGATCATGTCCTTCATCGGCATCCTGGTGCTGATGGGCGTGGTGGTGAACAACGGCATCGTGATGATCGAGCACATCAACAACCTGCGGCGCAGCGGCATGGGCCGTACCCAGGCGCTGGTGGAAGGCTCACGCGAACGCCTGCGCCCGATCATGATGACCATGGGCACGGCGATCCTGGCGATGGTGCCGATCTCGCTGACCGACACGCAGATGTTCGGCAATGGACCGGAGTACTCGCCGATGGCGCGCGCGATTGCCGGCGGCCTGGCGTTCTCGACCGTGGTCAGCCTGCTGTTCCTGCCGACGATCTACGCGGTGCTCGATGACCTGCGCAATGCCGTGACGCGCCTGATCCGCCGTGCGCGTGGAGTGGAAATGGTAGAGCCGGGCGCTGCCCGGCTGTAACGCACGCCAACGTGTTGTGGTGTGGGGGAGGCCGGTCGTAGTGGGGCGGTCTCCCCCTTTTTTTCTGCTCGCCGCGTCTGTTTGTCTCTGTAGAGCCGAGCCCATGCTCGGCTGCTGTTCGCCGCGTTGCGGCATCGCCCGGGCATGGGCTCGGGCGCTACAGATTCTGTGGCCGGTTGAGGCTTACCCCGCCACCTTGCCCCACACCTTGAACGTGGTCAGCCACAGGCCGAGCATGCTGCCGATGTTGGTCAGCATGAAGGTCAGCACCACGCGGGTAACGCGATTGCGGTACCAGCCCTTCAGGCTCTGCGCATCGTCGCGCAGCTTCAGGAAGTCCTCGTAGGCTGGCTTGCGCACACGCGCTTCCACCAGTGCCGAGAAGGCGCCGGTCGGGATGCTCAGGCGGAACGGCTTGAACGGGGCCACCGCGATCGCGGTGAGGATGCTCAGCGGGTGACCGCCGGCCAGCAGGCAGCCCAGGCCGGCCAGGCCGCCGGTATACATCGCCCAGGTTGCCAGCAGCTCGGTGCCTACGCCCAGGCCGCCGCGGTAGAAGCCTACGCCGATGCCGGTCGCCACGATCGCCAGGATGCCCAGCGTGAACCACGGGATGTTGCGCTTCTTCGGCACCGCCTCCAGCTCGGCGCGCAGCGGCGCCGGTGCCTCGGTGTCGGTTTCCAGGTGGCGTGCCAGACCCGCCAGGTGGCCGGCTCCGACCACTGCCAGCACTTCGCGCTGGTGCGGGTCGTGTTCTTCGCGCAGACGGGTGGCCATGTAGCGGTCGCGCTCGCCGATGATGGTTTCGTACAGCGCCGGGCTCTCGCTGGCGAACTCACCGAAGCTCGATTCCAGCATGTCGCCCTGCTTGAGCTTCTCGATCTCGTTCTCGCCCACTTCCTCGGACGAGAACAGGCCGGCGCCGAGGCCGGCAACCAGCTTCAGCTTGCCGAAGAAGCCCAGCCGTTGCGACGCGCGGCGGAAGGTCAGGCCGACCTCGCGGTCGATCAGGTGCACCGGCAGGTTGCGTTCGCGGGCGAGTTCCACCGCACGTTTCAGCTCGGCACCGGGCTCGATGTCGAGTTGCTCGGCCAAGCGACGCTGATAGGCGGACAGGGCCAGGTTAGCGGCGAACAGGGCGACGCGGCCCTTGCGGATCACCTCGACCAGGTCGAGCTTGGCCAGCGTATCCGGGTCGCTCAGCGCCTGCAGGCGCTGCGGGTCCAGTTCAACGGCAACGGCATCGAAGCGGCCGCTGTCGATGGCTTTCTCCACTGCTTCGACGCTGGCGCGCGAAACGTGGGCGGTGCCCAGCAGGGTGTAGCGCACGCCGTCGCGTTCGACGACGCGCACCGGCTGGCCGGCGAACAGATCGTCGCCGGTCTCGGGAAGGGTTTCGGTCATGGGTTCATTCATTGGAGGGTGCGGTGTCGGCGCCATCGCCGAGCGCGCGCTGCATCTGCACGGTGTCCAGCCAGCGGCCATGCTTGCGGCCGAGGCCACGGAACACGCCCACCAGCTCGAAGCCGAAGCGTTCGTGCAGCTTGATCGAAGCGGTATTGGTCGGTTCGCCGATCACGGCCACCATCTGCCGGTAGCCACGCGCCACGCAGGCATCGATCAGGGCCTGCAGCAGGCTGGTGCCGACGCCCTTGCCCTGGAACGCGGCATCGACGTAGACCGAGTTCTCCACGGTCCACTGGTAGGCAATGCGGGTGCGATAGGTGTTGGCATAGGCATAGCCAGCCACCTGGCCGTCGATCTCGGCGACCAGGTAGGGGAAGCCACGATCAATGATGTCGCGCATGCGGCGCAGCATCTCGGTCGCGTCCGGAATGTCGTACTCGTAGGTGTTGACGAAGTCGGTCACTTCCACCGCATAGATCGCGGTGATCGCGTCGATGTCGGCCGGGCCGGCATCACGGATGAGGACGGCCATGCGCGGCTCCGGCTCAGTCGATGTAGCGCTTGAGCAGGTCACCGTACGCGTCGATGCGACGGTCGCGCAGGAACGGCCAGATGCGGCGCACGTGCTCGCTGCGCTGCAGGTCGACATCGCACAGCAGCACGGTGGCCTCGGTGCCGGCCTCGGCCAGGAATTCGCCCTGCGGGCCCAGCACGTGGCTGTTGCCCCAGAACTGGATGCCCGAAGCACCCAGCGGCGAAGCCTCATGGCCGACGCGGTTGC
This sequence comes from Stenotrophomonas sp. DDT-1, assembly GCF_001580555.1. Lineage (NCBI taxonomy): Bacteria > Pseudomonadati > Pseudomonadota > Gammaproteobacteria > Lysobacterales > Lysobacteraceae > Stenotrophomonas > Stenotrophomonas sp. DDT-1. The sequence goes on along the minus strand of NZ_LEKR01000001.1, from coordinate 137,700 downwards.
AGCTCAGCACCGGCAGGCCATTGGCCACGGCATGGCCGCGGTGGCTCAGTACCCAGGCGTCGCGTTGGCGGGTCTTCTCGTCCTGCACGTCGTCCGGGTCCCAGCCGATCGCGGTCGGGTACAGCAGCAGTTCTGCACCGGCCAGCGCCATCAGGCGCGCCGCTTCCGGGTACCACTGGTCCCAGCACACCAGCACACCCAGGCGGCCCACCGAGGTATCGATGGGCTTGAAGCCGATGTCGCCCGGGGTGAAGTAGAACTTCTCGTAGAAGCCCGGGTCGTCCGGGATATGCATCTTGCGGTACTTGCCGAGCAGCGTACCGTCCTTCTCGAACACCACGGCGGTGTTGTGGTACAGGCCGGCAGCGCGGCGCTCGAACAGCGAGCCGACCAGCACCACGCCATGCTTCTTCGCCAGTGCGCCCAGGCGCTCGGTGCTTGGGCCCGGAATGGATTCGGCCAGGTCGAATTCGTCCACCGACTCGTGCTGGCAGAAGTACGGACCGTTGTGCAGTTCCTGCAGCAGCACCAGCTTGGCACCCTGCGCAGCCGCCTCGGCCACGCGTGCTTCGATCACCGCCAGGTTGGCGGCGGCGTCACCGTGGTTGCGCTCCTGGATCAGGGCGACGGTAAGGGGGCTGCGCGAGTTCATGCGGGGCGTTCCTGCGGGAGAAAACCTGCATGTTAGCGCGGATGGGCGGCCGCAGCGTGTTGCGCGCTGAATGGCGTCCGCACACGGTAGCGCCGGGCCATGCCCGGCGGATTTTCAGGTCGTCGCTGTGCTCGCCGGGCTTGGCCCGGCGCTACCGGTCCGGCTTATGCCTTCAACAGCCCTTCCGGCAGCTGCATGGTGATGCAGTGCAGGCTGCCGTTCTGCCAGATCAGCGAGCGGCAGGGCACCTGCACGATCTCGCGGCCCGGATGGGCCTGGGCCAGCACGTCGCGGGCCAGGTCATCAGCCGGATCGCCGTAGGCCGGCATCAGCACCGCGCCGTTGATGATCAGGTAATTGGCGTACGACGCCGCCAGGCGGCGGCCTTCGTCGATCACCGGCTGTGCCCACGGCAGCGGGAACAGGCGGTACGGCTTCCCATCCTTGGTACGCAGCGCGGCCAGTTCGTTGCCCATCGCCTGCAGTTCGGCGTAGTGCGAGTCGCTCGCGTCGTCGCAGGCCTGGTAGACGATGCTGTCAGGCGAGGCGAAACGGGCCAGGGTGTCGATGTGGGCGTCGGTGTCGTCGCCTTCCAGGTAGCCGTGGTCCAGCCACAGCACGCGGTCCTGCTGCAGCCAGTTGGCCAGGTCGGCGCTCAGGCTTGCACGGTCGCGGTCCGGGTGGCGCTCGTGCAGGCACTTCCAGGTGGTCAGCAGGGTGCCTTCGCCATCGGTCTCGATGCCGCCGCCTTCCAGCGCGAACGGGATGCTGCGCACCGGGGCGTCGTTGAACACGCCAGCTTGGTCGAGCACGCCCACCAGCTGGTCATCCAGGGTGGCATCGAACTTGCCGCCCCAGCCAGTGAAGCGGAAGTCCAGCAGCTGGAAACCGCCGTCGGCGCGGCGCAGGGTGATCGGGCCGGAGTCGCGCAGCCAGGTATCGTCGTAGGCGGCCGTGGTGAAGTGGACCTTGTCCATGTCGATGCGGTTGGAGCGCAGCCGCATTTCGGCATAGGTCTCCACATCGTCGTCGGCCACGCAGATCAGCACCGGCTGGAAGCGGGTGATGGCCGCGACCAGGGCGATGTAGGTCTCTTCCACCTGGCCCAGGCGGTCGGCCCAGTCGGTGTCGGCGGTGGGCCAGGCAATCAGGACGCCGCTCTGGGCTTCCCACTCGGCAGGAAAACGAAGGGTCTGGTTCATGGTCTCGCTACACAGGCCCGCCCACGGCGGGTAAAGGGATCAACGGATCGGTGGTTTCGGGCCGATTTCGTTCGGGTCCGCCTGGTTGGCCACCACGTCGATCACCTTCTGCTTCTCGAAGTAGACGGTGAACTGCGGGTACACCCAGCGGTTGATGGTCGGCCACTGCCGCTTCTGCCCGCCACGCGGCTGCAGTTGTTCGCTGGGCGCGCCGAACTGCGCCTGCACCTGCTGCATGCTCTGGCCGCGCACGGGCAGGGCACCGGCCGGCTTCTCGCGGGCACGGTCGACAAGCAGGGTATCGGCCAGTGCCGGTGTGGCGGCGGCCAGGGTGGCCATTACGGCCAGGGCGGACAGGTAACGCTTCATCTCGATCTACTCCCCAGTGGTCAAGAAAGGCGATTACAGCAAAAACGGCAGGAAAATGCCGCATAAACAAAAAACCGCCCGAAGGCGGTTTCTTGCATCGGGTCGGCCCCGCGTAGGGCCAGCCGCAGCCGGAAGGCTGTGAGGCTTAGCGCTGACGCGCCTTGAAACGCGGGTTCGACTTGCAGATGACGAAGATCTTGCCACGACGACGCACGACCTTGCAGTCACGGTGACGGGCCTTCGCCGACTTCAGGGAGGACAGGACTTTCATGGCATACCTCGGCGTAAACAGTAGTTGTTCGGGTGGAGCGTGGCCGCGATATGCGAAAGACAATCGGCAGTTGACGCTCGTTCAAGCCCGCCATTCTACCGGGCTTTTCCTCATGGTTTCAAGTGGTTGCACAAAAGATCCCGCTGGGGGCGTCTGGCAGGGGCTAGAATGGCCTCTTCACACGCTCTGGGACCCCCATGAATCCACTCGCTCCCGTCCTGACCATCGACGGCCCATCCGGGGCCGGCAAGGGTACCATCAGCCGCATCATCGCGCGCAGGCTGGGCTGGCATTACCTGGATTCGGGCGCGCTGTACCGGGCGGTGGGCGTGGCCGCAAGCTGGGCCGACATCGACACCTCCGACGCCTCCGCGCTGGTCCGCTGCACCTTTGACACCCACGTTCAGTTTGTCGAGCAGGGCGATGCCATGCGGGTCATGGTCAACGGCACCGATGCCACCGACGAGCTGCGCCTGGAGACCACCGGGGCGCTGGCCTCGGCCATTGCCGCCATCCCGGAGGTCCGTGCCGCCCTGAAGGAGCGCCAGCGCGCATTCAGGGAACTGCCAGGCCTGGTCGCCGACGGCCGCGACATGGGCACGGTGATCTTTCCGGACGCCCCCTACAAGGTCTTCCTGACCGCCAGTGCCGAGGAGCGCGCCGAGCGCCGGCATAAGCAGTTGAAAGACAAGGGGGTTTCTGTTAACTTTGATGACCTCCTGCGCGAGATCATGGCCCGCGACGCCCGTGATGCTCAGCGTACCGTGGCGCCCCTGAAGCCGGCAGACGATGCTGTCCTCATCGACACCACAGGCATCGGCATCGATGATGTCGTTGCCCGAGTGATGGATCTGCTTCCGGTTCCGGCTGCCTGATCCGTTCGCGCGGGAGCACTGCCAGCCGCATCGGCGGTGGTCGCGCATAGCAGTGCTGTACCAGCCCCGTCGCGCAATGATGCGTGGCGGTTTTCCTACTACACACGACCTGCGTTTCCGGGGTCGACCAACAGGCGGGCGGTCGCCATTCCCCTGAAGGGGACGCCACCGACCCATGTGTCCAACAGAGTAAATCTAATGACCGAATCATTTGCCGAACTGTTTGAAGCCAGCCAGGCCAACCTGGCCAAGCTGAAGCCGGGCGCCATCGTCAGCGGTACCGTTGTTGAAGTCCGCGGCGACGTCGTGGTGATCAACGCTGGCCTGAAGTCCGAAGGCATCGTGCCGATCGAACAGTTCCGTAACGACGCTGGCGAAATCGACGTCGCCGAAGGCGACATCGTCAAGGTCGCCCTCGACTCGATCGAGAACGGCTTCGGCGAAACCGTCCTGTCGCGCGAGAAGGCCAAGCGCGCGATGGTGTGGGACGAGCTGGAAGAAGCGTTGGAAAAGAACGAAACCATCACCGGCCGCATCAGCGGCAAGGTCAAGGGTGGTTTCACCGTGGACATCAAGGATGTCCGCGCCTTCCTGCCGGGTTCCCTGGTCGATGTGCGCCCGGTGCGCGATCCGGCCTACCTGGAAGGCAAGGAACTCGAGTTCAAGCTCATCAAGCTGGACCGCAAGCGTAACAACGTCGTGGTCTCGCGCCGCGCTGTCGTCGAAAGCGAGCACTCGGAAGAGCGCGAGCAGCTGATGGACAAGCTGCAGGAAGGCGCGATCCTGAAGGGTGTCGTCAAGAACCTGACCGATTACGGCGCGTTCGTGGATCTGGGCGGTATCGACGGCCTGCTGCACATCACCGACATGGCGTGGAAGCGCGTGCGTCACCCGTCGGAAGTCGTGAACGTCGGCGACGAGCTGGACGTCCGCGTGCTGAAGTTCGACCGCGAGCGCAACCGCGTTTCGCTGGGCCTGAAGCAGCTGGGCGAGGATCCGTGGGACAACATCGGCCGTCGTTACCCGGCCAACAGCCGCGTCTTCGGCAAGGTCTCCAACGTCACCGATTACGGTGCGTTCGTTGAGATCGAGCCGGGCGTCGAAGGCCTGGTGCACGTCTCCGAGATGGATTGGACCAACAAGAACGTCAACCCGTCCAAGGTTGTCCAGGTGGGTGATGAAGTCGAAGTGATGGTGCTGGACGTCGATGAAGAGCGTCGCCGCATCTCGCTGGGCATGAAGCAGGTTGCCGCCAATCCGTGGGAAACCTTCGCTGCCACCCACAAGAAGGGTGACAAGGTGTCGGGCCAGATCAAGTCGATCACCGACTTCGGCATCTTCATCGGCCTGGACGGCGGCATCGACGGCCTGGTCCACCTGTCCGACATCAGCTGGAACACCACCGGCGAAGACGTCGTTCGCAACTTCAAGAAGGGCGATACCCTGGACGCCGTCGTCCTGGCCGTCGATCCGGAGCGCGAGCGCATCTCCCTGGGCGTGAAGCAGCTGGAGCAGGATCCGTTCGGCCAGTACATGGCTGCCAATCCGAAGGGCTCCAAGGTCGAAGGCGTGGTGAAGGAAGTCGACGCCAAGGGCGCGATCATCGAGCTGGCTGACGGCATCGAAGGTTACGTCTCGGCCCGCGACATCGCCAACGAGCGCGTTGACGACGCCACCCAGCACCTGAAGGTCGGCGACAAGGTCGAAGCCAAGTTCGTGGGCATGGACCGCAAGGGCCGTACCCTGCAGCTGTCGATCAAGGCCAAGGACGACGCTGAAATGCGCGAAGTGCTGGAGGAATACCAGTCCTCTTCGGCTTCCAGCGGCACCACCCAGCTGGGCGCGCTGCTGCGTGCACAGCTGAACGGCAACAAGTCCGAGTAATCGGCCTTAGGCTGTTCGTTGTTTCCTGGACGGCCCGGGCATTGCCCGGGCCGTTTCAGGCTGAGATGCCCCTGATGTGAGCCGGTAATGACCAAATCCGAACTGATCGAAATCCTTGCGCGCCGCCAGGCGCACCTGAAGGCCGATGATGTCGATCTGGCGGTGAAGTCGTTGCTGGAAATGATGGGCGGATCGCTGTCCGCCGGGGATCGCATCGAAATCCGTGGATTTGGCAGCTTCTCGCTGCACTATCGTCCGCCGCGCCTGGGTCGCAACCCGAAGACCGGCGAATCGGTTGCCCTGCCGGGCAAGCATGTCCCCCATTTCAAGCCGGGCAAGGAATTGCGCGAGCGGGTCAGCAGTGTGCTGCCGCTGGACGCCGATCCGGCCTGAGCCTGCCGTCGCGCCACCGCGTGCGAATCCAGCCGCGAGTCGGATAAGCTACGGACTCCTGCCACTGGAGCTGTCGCATGAAGGTTTTTCGTCTGCTGGTCCTGCTGGCGGTACTCATTCTTGGGTTGATCATCGGTGCCATGAACATGGACGAGATGACCATCAACCTTGTTTTCACCCAACTGAAGACCTCGGTCGGCGTGGCAATCATTGCCGCATTGCTGATCGGCGTCATCGTCGGTGCTGGCCTGGTGCTGGTGAGCGTGGTCATTCCGCTTTACGGCCAACTGCGTCGCGCCAACAAGTCCGCTGCCGCTTCGCCGGCACCGGTTGCCTCCCCCCAATCTTTTGATGGACGTTGATCGAAGATGGATTTCGTCACCGAGTGGTTCTGGTTCTTCCTGTTCGTACCGCTGGCCGCACTGGCCGGGTGGGTGATCGGGCGGCGTGGTGGCCAACGCCACGGTGACAGCCAGGTCAGCCGCCTGTCGAGCACCTATTTCCGTGGCCTGAACTACCTGCTCAACGAGCAGCCGGACAAGGCCATCGAGCTGTTCCTGCACATCGCCGAGCTGGACAAGGAAACCTTCGAGACCCAGGTCGCGCTGGGCCATCTGTTCCGCCGTCGTGGCGAGGTCGACCGCGCCATCCGCCTGCACCAGGGCCTGGTCAATCGCCATGACCTGAGTGACGCACAACGCGTGCAGGCCCTGCTGGCCCTGGGTGAGGACTACATGAAGTCCGGCCTGCTGGATCGTGCCGAGACCGTGTTCACCGAGCTTGCCCAGCTCGATCAGCGCGCACCACAGGCGCTCAAGCACCTGATCGGCATCTACCAGGCCGAGCGCGATTGGGAAAAGGCCATCGACAACGCCACCCGGTTCGAGGATGTCACCGGCGAGCCGATGGGCAAGCTGATCGGGCAGTTCGAGTGCGAACTGGCCGAGCGATTCCGTGGCGCCGGCAAGCTGGAAGAGGCGAGGGCAGCGATCGCCCGCGCCTACCAGGCCGATGCGATGTCGGTGCGCGCCGGCATCATCGAGGGCCGGTTGGAAACCGACGCGGGCAATCCCGAGGCCGCCGTGCGCGCCTTCGAGCGCGCCGCGCGCAACGACCCAGAATACCTGCCGGAACTGCTGCCGGCGTTGATGCAGAACTATCGCAAGGTGGGCGATCTGGCAGGTGCGCGCGCGTTCCTGTCGGAGATGACAGAGCACTACCGGGGCATTGCCCCGGTGCTGGCGCTGACCCGGCTGATGGAGGAGCAGGAAGGCGTGGCCCCGGCGCGTGCCTACCTCGGCCGCCAGCTGAAGGATCGCCCGTCGGTACGTGGCGAGTCCGCGCTGATCGACCTCACCCTCGCCGAGGGCGCCGATTCCACCGCCACCCTGCATGACCTCAAGCACATCACTGACCAGCTGCTGGTGCGCAACCCGGCCTATCGCTGCACCCGCTGCGGCTTCGGGGCACGTACCCACCACTGGCAGTGCCCGAGCTGCAAGGAGTGGGGAACGGTCAAGCCGCTGCTGAACTACGCGGTGCTCTGATCCATGCCCTGGCTTGTGATGGGCGCGCTGCTGGCGCTCGCCCTGCTGAGTGCGCTGCTGACCTGGGCTGCACGCGGCTATGCGCTGCGCCAGCAGTTGATGGACCAGCCGGGCGAACGCCGTAGCCATAGCGTCGCCACTCCGCGCGGTGGCGGCATCGCCATCGTCATCAGCCTGCTGGTGACCGCAGCCGTGGCCATCTGGGCCTGGCCCGAAAGCACGCCGACAGTGCTGGTGGCCAGCCTTGGGCTGGTGCTGGTGGCCGGTATCGGCTGGTGGGACGACCACAGGCCCCTGCCAGCGATGCGTCGCCTGCTGGTGCATTTCATCGCCGCGGCGCTGCTGGCCGGCCTGGTCAAGGTGAATGGTGGCAGCTGGCTGTTGGCGGCGCTGGTGCTGCTGTTCACCGCCTCACTGATCAACATCTGGAATTTCATGGACGGCATCAACGGCATTGCCGCCAGCCAGGCCGTCGTGGCGATGCTTGGGCTGGCGCCGGTGCTGCCGTGGCCGTACTCGCTGGCTGCCGTGGCCCTGGGCCTGGCCTGCCTTGGATTCCTGCCGTTCAACTTCCCTCGGGCCCGGATCTTCATGGGCGATGTCGGAAGCGGCGCGTTGGGGTACGCGGTCGCAGCGGTGCTGGCGCTCGCCAGCGTGCGTACCGATATCAACTGGATCCTGCTGCTGGTCCCGGTTTCGCCGTTCCTCGTGGACGCGGGCTTCACACTGCTGGCGCGCATCATTTCGGGACAACGCTGGATGGAACCCCATACCCAGCACGTCTACCAGCGCGCGGTGCAGGCAGGAGCCAGTCACCCCCAGGTGACAGGGATGTACTTTGCTTTGGGCCTGTTCAGTATTACAGTGTTCAATGTCTGCTCCAATTTGCAGCCGAGGTGGGAGGCTGCCGTGGCGATCGCGTGGTTCACCGCGCTGAGCGTCCTCTGGCTCCTCCTGCGCAATGGAATGCGCTACCGACAAGGAAATACCTGACTTATGGCTTCACCCTGGCGGGACAGAATCCTCGGCCTGATGCCGCGTTCGGCCATCGTCTGCCACGACCTCTTCATGGTCTGGGCATGCTGGCAGTTGCTCCATGCAGGGCGTTACTCGATCCTGCCCAACGCTCCGGCGCTGCCCCTGTGGAACGTCGATACCACCCTGGTCCTGCTGCTGCAGGGCCTGGTGTTCTGGCGCGTGGGCCTTTATCGCGGGCTGTGGCGGTTCGCCAGCGTCAGCGACCTGCTGAACATCTTCAAGGCCAGCTTCATCGGCATGGTCGCCATCGTTCTGGTGCTGATGTGGAAGCGCTTCGACGGCGTGCCGATGTCGGTGCTGGTGATCTACCCGTTCGCGCTGTCGGCCCTGCTGGGCGCACCGCGCCTGCTGTACCGGGCCTGGAAGGATTACCAGGCACTGCAGTCCGATTCCAGCGCCCGCCGCGTGCTGATCCTCGGTGCAGGCCAGGCGGCGGAAACACTGGTGCGCGACCTGCGTCGTTCCGGCAACTTCGAGCCGGTCGGCCTGCTCGACGATGCACCGCACCTGCGGGGTGCCAAGCTGCAGGGCCTGCCGATCCTCGGCACCCTGGATGACGCCCCGACGGTGGTCCGCGAGACCGCTGCCAAGCTGCTGGTCATTGCCATGCCGTCACTGGACGCCGCAGGCATGCAGCGCGTTGTCGCGATCTGCGAAAGCACCGGTGTGCCGTTCCGTACCGTGCCCAAGCTCAGCGACATCCTGCAGGGCCAGTCGCTGCCAGGCCAGCTGAAGGAAGTGGCGATCGAAGACCTGCTGGGCCGCAAGCCGATCATGCCGGACTGGAACCTGATCCGCGGCTGGTTGGGTGGGCGCACTGTGATGGTCACCGGCGCCGGTGGTTCGATCGGCTCGGAGCTTTGTCGCCAGTGCGCGCGGCACGGTGCAGGTCGCATCATCCTGCTGGAGATCAGCGAGCTGCTGCTGCTGACCATCGAAGGCGAGCTGCGGCGCAGCTTCCCCGATGTCGAGATCGAGGCGGTGCTGGGCGACTGCGGTGACCCGGCGGTGATCCGCCACGCGCTGTCGCTGCACCCGGTCGATACCGCCTTCCATGCCGCCGCCTACAAGCACGTGCCCGTGCTGGAGCGCCAGCTGCGCGAAGCGGTGCGCAACAACATCCTGGCGACCGAGAACGTCGCCCGCGCGTGCCTGGAAGCCCGCGTGGAGCATTTCGTGTTCATTTCCACGGACAAGGCGGTCGACCCGGTCAATGCGCTGGGCGCGAGCAAGCGCTACGCCGAGATGATCTGCCAGTGCTTGGACCAGAAGTCCACGCACACCCGTTTCGTCACGGTGCGCTTCGGCAACGTGCTGGCGTCGGCCGGCAGCGTGGTACCGCTGTTCCGCGAGCAGATCCTGCGCGGTGGTCCGGTCACGGTCACCGACCCGGAAGTCAGCCGTTACTTCATGACCATCCCCGAGGCCTGCCAGCTGATCCTGCAGGCGGCCGCGTCGGCGTCGCATGGTGCGATCTACACCCTGGACATGGGCGAGCCGGTGCCGATCCGCGTGCTGGCCGAACAGATGATCCGCCTGACCGGCAAGCAGCCGTACAAGGACATCCAGATCATCTACACCGGCCTGCGCCCGGGCGAGAAGCTGCACGAGACCCTGTTCTATTCGGACGAAGACTACCGTTCGACCGCGCACCCGAAGATTCTCGAGGCCGGCGTGCGTACGTTCTCGCGCGACCTGGTGCTGGGCAATGTTCCGCGCCTGCGTGAGGCGATTGCCAGCTACGACACTGCCAGCATCCAGGAAATCCTGTTTGCGACGATGCCGGAATTCTCGCCAATCGAACAGGATGCTTACATTTCATCCGCTAAAGTCGTGCCCTTTCCGGCACGTGAGGCGAACAGGCACCAATGAGCAAGCGAATTCGCAAGGCAGTTTTCCCGGTGGCAGGGCTGGGAACGCGTTTTTTGCCAGCAACCAAGACTGTGCCGAAGGAGATGCTGCCGATCATTGATCGGCCGCTGATCCAGTACGCCGTTGATGAAGCCATCGAAGCCGGCTGCGACACGCTGGTGTTCATCACCAACCGCTACAAGCACGCGGTCGCCGATTATTTCGACAAGGCCTACGAACTGGAGCAGAAGCTCGAGCGCGCCGGCAAGCAGGAGCAGCTGGAGCTGATCCGGCATGTGCTGCCCAATGGCGTGCGCGCGATCTTCGTGACCCAGGCCGAGGCGCTGGGCCTCGGGCACGCAGTACTGTGTGCCAAGGCTGTGATCGGTGACGAGCCGTTCGCGGTGCTGCTGCCCGACGATCTGATCTGGAACCGCGGTGCCGGTGCGCTGAAGCAGATGGCCGACCTCAATGAAGCCAGCGGTGCCAGCGTGATCGCGGTCGAAGACGTTCCGCACGAAAAGACCGCCAGCTACGGCATCGTCGCCACTGAGGCGTTCGATGGCCGCAAGGGCCGCATTTCGCAGATCGTCGAGAAGCCGAAGCCGGAGGACGCGCCGAGTGACCTGGCGGTGGTCGGCCGCTACGTGCTGAGCCCGAAGATCTTCGAACTACTGGAACAGACCCAGACTGGTGCCGGTGGCGAGATCCAGCTGACCGATGCGATTGCCGAGCTGCTGAAGACCGAAGAAGTCGATGCCTATCGTTTCGAGGGCACCCGCTTCGACTGCGGCACGCACTTGGGGCTGGTGGAGGCGACGATCCGCTTCGCGCTGGACAACCCGAAGCTGGCCGGCCCCGCGCGGGAGAAGCTGGCGGCGATGCTGGCGGAATAAGGGTTCTATCAAGCGCTCCGTGCAGCGCCTTGATCGATACGTGATGGGCGGGACGGGTGGGCCTTTGCAGGACACGCCGTAAACCCCCAGACCGGCGCAGCCGCTGGCGGCTGTGCGTTCGGGCGCTTGCGAAGCAGTGCTTCGCAAGCAAAGCGCCCTCACCCATGGGGGCTCGATGGCGCCTTGCTCGTGTGCGCTGTCCTGCGCACACGGCAAGACCGGGGTTGGGCGTCCTGCCCAACCCGCCCGAGGCATGCCTCGGGCCCATGGCGCCAACGGTTTTGGAGAGGGCCATCCGCCCCCTGTCGAAAGTTTCCTGCGGGCGCGGACGGGAAGGGCGGAATCAAAGGCGAGAGCAACAAGCAAAAAAGGCAGCCAATGGCTGCCTTTTTTGCTTGTTGGGGTCAGATCCCCTTGCGCAGCAAAGGGCTCTGACCCCGGCTCTTGCCTTGCCTTTGCTCACCCTTCCGCCGAGCGGAATGCCGGGTGGCGCGGGTGGGTGAGGCTGACCGGGACTGTCAGCGGCATGGATGCCGCTGCCAAGCCCTCAGGGACGGGTCTACGGCGTGTCCCGGGCAGCCTCACCCACCCGGGCCCCACAGCCAACCAACAATCAGCCGGCAACGCTTTGAACCTTACAGCGCCTCGAAAATACCCGCCGCGCCCATGCCGGTGCCGATGCACATCGTCACCATGCCGTACTTCTGCTGGCGACGACGCAGGCCGTGCAGCAGCGTCGCGGTACGGATCGCGCCGGTCGCGCCCAGCGGATGGCCCAAGGCGATCGCGCCGCCCAGCGGGTTGACCTTGCTCGGGTCCAGGCCGCAATCGCGGATCACTGCCAGCGACTGCGCGGCGAAGGCTTCGTTCAGTTCAATCCAGTCCAGCTGGTCCTGGGTCAGGCCGGCCTGCTTCAGGGCCTTCGGGATCGCGGCGATCGGGCCGATGCCCATCACTTCCGGGCGCACGCCGGCCACCGAGAAGCTGACGAAACGGGCCAGCGGGGTCAGGCCGTAGTCCTTGATCGCCTGCTCCGAGGCCAGCAGCACGGCACCGGCGCCATCGCTCATCTGCGACGAATTGCCGGCGGTGACGGTGCCGCCGAACTGGCCGTTGCGGAACACCGGGCGCAGCTTGGCCAGGCCTTCAGCGGAGGAATCCGGGCGCGGGCCTTCGTCGGTGTCGGCGATCTTGTTGCGGGTGATGATGCGCTGGCCATCGGCCAGGTCCGGCAGGTGCGAGACGATCTCGTACGGGCTGATTTCGTCCTTGAACTCGCCGTTCTGGATCGCGGCCATGGCCTTCTGGTGCGAGGCCAGGGCGAACGCGTCCTGGTCTTCGCGCGAGATCTTCCACTCTTCGGCCACCTTCTCGGCGGTGATGCCCATGCCGTAGGCGATGGCGACGTGGTCGTTGTCGAACACGCTCGGTGCCATGGCGATCTTGTTGCCCATCATCGGCACCATCGACATCGACTCGGTGCCGCCGGCCAGCATCAGGTCGGCGTTGCCCAGGCGGATCGCGTCGGCGGCCTGCGCCACGGCCTGCAGGCCAGAGGAGCAGAAGCGGTTCACGGTCTGTGCGGCGATGGTGTTCGGCAGTCCGGCCAGCAGCACGCCGATGCGTGCCACGTTCATGCCCTGCTCGGCTTCCGGCATGGCGCAGCCGATGATGGCGTCATCGATGCGGTTGACGTCCACGCCCGGGGCCTGGGCGACGACGCTGCGCAGCACGTGCGCAAGCATGTCGTCGGGGCGGGTGTTGCGGAACATGCCCTTGGGCGCCTTGCCAACCGGGGTACGGGTGGCGGCGACGATGTAGGCGTCCTGGATTTGCTTGGTCATTGCAGTGATCTCTTGAATTTTTTAGCCGGAGTACCGACCAACGGTCGGCACCCACCAGAGGCAGAGGGATGCCGACCCGTGGCCGGCACCCGCCATCAATCAGTTCCGCAGCGGCTTGCCGGTCTTGAGCATGTGCGCGATGCGGGCCTGGGTCTTTTCCTGCTGGGCCAGTTCGACGAAGTGCTTGCGCTCCAGGGTCAGCAGCCACTCTTCGTCGACCAGGGTGCCGCGGTCGACCTTGCCGCCGCACAGCACGGTGGCGATGCGCTCGGCGATCTCGTAGTCGTACGGGCTGATGAAACGGCCTTCCAGCATGTTGACCAGCATCATCTTGAAGGTGGCGATACCCACGTCACCTGCGACCTGGATGCGGCGTGCCGGCAGCGGCGGACGGTAGCCGGCTTCGGCCAGGGCGCGTGCTTCGGCCTTGGCGATGTGCAGGGCCTCGTAGCTGTTGAACACCACCTTGTCGGTGCTGCGCAGCAGGCCCAGTTCCTTGGCGTTGACCGCCGAGTTGGACACCTTGGCCATCGCCACGGTCTCGAAGGTCTTCTTCAGTTCGGCGAACACGTCACCGCCCGGGCCTGCGGCCTGCGAGGCGCGCACGGCCAGTTCCTTCAGGCCACCACCCGCCGGCAGCAGGCCGACGCCGGCCTCGACCAGGCCGATGTAGCTTTCCAGGAAGGCCACGGTCTTGGCGCTGTGCATCTGGAACTCGCAGCCGCCACCCAGGGCCAGGCCACGCACCGCTGCCACCACCGGCACCAGCGAGTACTTGATGCGCTGGCTGGTGCGCTGGAAGTTGGCGACCATCTCTTCGAACTGGTCGACCTTGCCGGCCTGCAGCAGGCCCAGTGCACCGGCCAGGTCGGCACCGGCGGAGAAGGGTTCCTTCTGCTGCCAGATCACCAGGCCCTGGAAGTCCTTCTCGGCGCGGCTGACGCATTCCTGCAGGCCATCCAGCACCTGGTCGGACACGGTGTTCATCTTGGTCTTGAAGCTGACCACGGCGATGCCGTCACCGTCGTGCCACATGCGCAGGCCGTCGTTCTCGAACACGGTTTCGCCCGGCGCGAACTTCTCGCCCAGCAGCGGATCCGGGAAGCGCTGGCGCTGGTACACCGGCAGCGACGAACGCGGCAGCTTGGCGTTGCGCGACGGGCTGTAGCTGCCCTCGGCAGCGTGCACGCCATCGCGGCCATCGAACACCCAGTCCGGCAGCGGTGCGTTGCTCATGCTCTTGCCGGCCACGATGTCATCGGCGATCCACTGCGCGACCTGCTTCCAGCCGGCGGCCTGCCAGGTCTCGAACGGGCCCAGCGACCAGCCGTAGCCCCAGCGGATGGCCAGGTCGACGTCGCGCGCGGTCTCGGCGATGTCGGCCAGGTGGTAGGCGCTGTAGTGGAACAGGTCGCGGAAGGTCGCCCACAGGAACTGAGCCTGCGGGTGCTGGCTCTCGCGCAGCTTGGCGAACTTCTCGGCCGGGTTCTTGATCTTCAGGATCTCGACCACTTCCGGGGCGGCGGTGCGGTCGGCCGGGCGGTAGTCCTGCTTCTCCAGGTCCAGCACGACGATGTCCTTGCCGACCTTGCGGAAGATGCCGGCGCCGGTCTTCTGGCCCAGCGCGCCCTTGGCAATCAGCGCGTCCAGCCACTTCGGCGACTTGAAGAATTCATGCCACGGGTCATTCGGCAGGGTGTCGCCCATGGTCTTGATGACGTGCGCCATGGTGTCCAGGCCGACCACGTCGGAGGTGCGGTAGGTGGCCGACTTCGGGCGGCCGACCAGCGGGCCGGTCAGGCCGTCCACTTCGTCGAAGCCCAGGCCGAACTGCTGGGTATGGTGGATGGTCGACAGGATCGAGAACACGCCGATGCGGTTGCCGATGAAGTTCGGGGTGTCCTTGGCATACACCACGCCCTTGCCCAAGGTGGTGACCAGAAATTCTTCCAGGCCTTCCAGCACGGCGGCATCGGTGGTGGTGGCCGGAATCAGCTCGGCCAGGTGCATGTAGCGCGGCGGGTTGAAGAAGTGCACGCCGCAGAAGCGGTGACGCAGCTGCTCGGGCAGCACGTCGGCGAGCTTGTTGATGCCCAGGCCTGAGGTGTTGGAGGCCAGCACCGCGTGGTCGGCCACGAACGGGGCGATCTTCTTGTACAGGTCCTGCTTCCAGTCCATGCGCTCGGCGATGGCCTCGATGATCAGGTCGCAGTCCTTCAGCTGCTCCAGGCCGGACTCGTAGTTGGCCGGAGTGATGGCTTCGGCAAGCGACTTGCTGGCCAGCGGCGCGGGACTCAGCTTGCCCAGGTTGGCGATCGCCTTCAGCACGATGCCGTCGGCCGGACCTTCCTTCGCAGGCAGGTCGAACAGCACGGTGTCGACGCCGGCGTTGGTGAGGTGGGCGGCGATCTGGGCACCCATGACGCCGGCACCCAGCACGGCGGCGCGGCGGACTAGCAGGGAATTGGACATGGTGTAGGGCCTTTGTTGGTCAGCAGTTACTGGGTGGAATCAAACGGAAGCGGGCAGGGCGCTGGCGCGTGCGGCGGCGCGGAACCCGGCTTCGGCGAAATGGATCAGTTCATGGGCGGCATGGGCACGATGCGCCGCTTCGGTGACACCGGCGGGACGCTTGATCAGCCCGAAGTCGGCCATCGCATAGGTGAGCGAGCCGGCCAGGAAGTCCAGGCGCCAGTACAACTCTTCCTTGCTCAGGCCGGGCACACACTCGCCGATGGCCTTGCCGAATGCACGCAGCACGTGGCCGTAGTGGTCGGACAGGAACTTGCGCAGGTTGTCGTTCTTCTCGGCGTAGGCGCGGGCGATCACGCGCACGAAGGCGCCGCCGTTCTGGCGGTCCTGGGCCAGCGCCAGTGCCGGCTCGACGAAGGCGGCCAGCACCGGGCGCAGTTCACCGGGGTGCTCGGCGCGGGCGCGTTCGAGCTGAGACAGGCGGGCGCCGGTCATCTCGTCCATGCGGCGGCGGAATACCTCGTTGACCAGGTTTTCCTTGGAGCCGAAGTGGTAGTTGACCGCCGCGATGTTGACGTCGGCCTGGCTGGTCACCTGGCGCAGCGAGGTGCCGGCGAAGCCGTGCTGTGCGAACAGCTCCTCGGCCGCGCCGAGGATCCGGTCCTTGGTCGAGAAGTGTGCGGGCTTGGCCATCGGTGGGCGGACCTTAATCAAACGATTGTTTGATACTAGGACCAGACGGCAGCGTATGGCATTTTGCAGTGCAGCAAAATTGCCCGGGCCGGTCAGATTTCACTCAGCTGGGTGAATGGGTGGATCTGAACCTGTAGAGCCGAGCCCATGCTCGGCTGCTCTTCGGCCCAAAGGTCAGCCGAGCATGGGCTCGGCTCTACAGGAGGGCCGCAGGCCCTCTACCACCCAGCCGCTTTATCTTTTACAATTCGCCTACGTTTATCAGGCTAAGCCCGCGTCCCGACGCGGGTTTTTTTCATGTTACCCTTCGGGCCATCAGCGGCCCGATTCCATTGGAGACATCCCATGGCGCTGGAGCGCACCCTTTCGATCATCAAGCCGGACGCCGTTGCCAAGAACGTCATTGGCGAAATCTACGCCCGCTTCGAGAAGGCCGGCCTGAAGGTCGTGGCCGCCAAGTACAAGCAGCTGTCCCGCCGTGAAGCCGAAGGCTTCTACGCCGTGCACCGCGAGCGTCCGTTCTTCAACGCGCTGGTCGAGTTCATGATCTCCGGCCCGGTGATGATCCAGGCCCTGGAAGGCGAGAACGCCGTCCTGGCCCACCGCGACCTGCTGGGCGCCACCAACCCGAAGGAAGCCGCGCCGGGCACCATCCGCGCCGACTTCGCCGAATCCATCGATGCCAATGCCGCCCACGGCTCGGACTCGGTCGAGAATGCCGCGATTGAAATCGCCTACTTCTTCGCCGCCACCGAAGTCGTCTCGCGCTGAGAGTAATGCCGTGAACGAGGTCGTACAGTCCCCCGCCATCCAGCCGCTGCCGAAGTCGGCACCCACGGCTGGCAAGCAGAACCTGCTCGACCTCGATCGCGCGGGCCTGGAGAAGTTTTTCGTCGAGGTTCTCGGCGAAAAGAAGTTCCGTGCCCATCAGGTGATGAAGTGGATCCATCATCGCTACGTCACCGATTTCGATGAAATGACCGACCTCGGCAAGGTCCTGCGCGCCAAGCTGCAGGCCCATGCCGAGGTGCTGGTTCCGAACATCGTGTTCGACAAGCCCTCCGCCGACGGCACCCACAAGTGGCTGCTGGCGATGGGCGTGGATGGCAAGAACGCCATCGAGACCGTGTACATCCCGGACAAGACCCGCGGCACGCTGTGCGTGTCCTCGCAGGTCGGTTGCGGCCTGAACTGCACGTTCTGCTCCACCGCCACCCAGGGCTTCAACCGCAACCTGACCACCGCCGAGATCATCGGCCAGGTGTGGGTTGCCGCACGCCACCTGGGCAACGTGCCGCACCAGATGCGCCGCCTCACCAACGTGGTGATGATGGGCATGGGCGAGCCGCTGATGAATTTCGACAACGTCGTGCGCGCCATGAGCGTGATGCGCGACGACCTGGGCTACGGCCTGGCCAACAAGCGCGTGACCCTGTCGACCTCCGGCCTGGTGCCGCAGATCGACCGCCTGTCTGCCGAAAGCGACGTGTCGCTGGCGGTGTCGCTGCATGCGCCGAACGACGCACTGCGCGAGACGCTGGTGCCGCTCAACAAGAAGTACCCGATCGCCGAGCTGATGGCCTCGTGCGCACGCTACCTGCGCGCCAACAAGCGCCGCGAGTCGGTCACCTTCGAATACACCCTGATGAAGGGCATCAACGACAAGCCCGAGCATGCCCGCGAGCTGGCCCGCCTGATGCGCCAGTTCGACAACGCGGTGCAGGCCAAGGATTCGGGCAAGGTCAACCTGATCCCGTTCAACCCGTTCCCGGGCACCCGCTACGAGCGTTCGGAAGAAGCGCACATCCGTGCCTTCCAGAAGATCCTGCTCGACAGCAACGTGCTGACCATGGTCCGCCGCACCCGTGGCGACGACATCGACGCCGCCTGTGGCCAGCTCAAGGGCCAGGTAATGGACCGCACCCGCCGCCAGGCGGAATTCAACAAGACGCTGCAGGCGGGGAAGGGGAGCGATGCCGCGGCCTGACCGCCTCTGGCTGGTTCTGTTCGCAGGCGTGCTGGCCGTTGCGGTCGGCGGCTGTAAATCCCATCCCAAGGCCAAGCTCGGGCCGAGCCAGGCGCCGGTCTATTCGGTGGCTGACCCGGAAAGCGTGCGGCGCGAAGTGCGCTGGCGCGACCTGTTGACCCTGGCGACCCGTGACATGCAGGTCGGCAATCTCGACGCCGCCGAGCGCAAGGTGCGCGAAGCGCTGAAGCTGGCGCCCGAGGCGCCCGACGCGCTGGTGCTGCAGGCCGGCATCGATGACCGTCGTGGCCGCACCCGCCAGGCGGGCGAGAATTTCCGCAAGGCCGCCGAGCTGGCGCCGCAGCGCGGGGACGTGCTCAACAACTACGGTGCCTGGTTGTGCCAGCAGGGCCAGCCGGCCGAATCGCTGGTCTGGTTCGACCGCGCGTTGCAGGCGCCGGGTTATGCCACCCCGGGCGAAGCGCAGGCCAATGCCGGCAGCTGCGCACTGGATGCGGGCCAGCTTGAACGTGCCGAACGCGACCTGCGCGCGGCACTCGTCGCGGCGCCGGCCAACCCGGTGGCGCTGGAGTCGATGGCCCAGCTGAGCTTCCGCCAGGGCCGCTACATGGAGGCCCGGGCCTTCGCCGAACGTAGGATTGCGGCTGCACCCGCAACGCGTTCCGTGTTACAACTTGCGTCTCAAATCGAAGCGAGGCTGGGCGATCGGGCGGCATCTGATCGTTATCTGCAGCGGATTCGACAGGAATTTCCGCAGGATGCGGGCTCCTAACTCCAGGGTTGATGCATTGTGATTGATGACCAGACTGTGAGCGCTCTCGAGACTGCGGCCGGCTGCGGCACCCGCCTGCGCCAGGCCCGTGAAGCGGCCGGACTGACCCTCGAAGATGTCGGCTCGCGCCTGCGCATGCCGGTCCAGGTGGTCAAGTCCCTGGAAGAGGAACAATGGCAGAAGCTGGGGGCGCCGGTGTTCGTGCGCGGCCAGCTGCGCAGCTATGCGCGCCTGCTCGACGTGGACGTGGGCGAGCTGCTGGAGCAGGCCCAGGTCGGCCCGGTGGTTCCGCCCACCCTGGTCAGCCATACCCATACCCCGCGTGCGCGCCGTATCGCCGAGAACCTCGGTCGGCGCGTGCTGTATGTCGGCATCACCGCCGTGCTGGCGGTGCCGGTGTGGTTCGCCACCCGTGGCCACTTCGACGGCAGCGCGACCCCGTCGCCGAGCACCGCCTCGCTGGACGTGATCCCGGCCGCCGTGCCGGTCACGCCGTCCGCAGCCGGTAGCGAGACGGCCGCCCCGGCCGAAGCGACCCCGGCCCCGGCCAGCAAGCCGGCGGCCACCCCTTACGTCGCCTCGCTGGCCCCGGTGCCGCGCCCGGCGCCGGCCCCGGCTGCCGGCAATGCGCTGGAAATGCAGTTCAGCGGCGACAGCTGGGTCGACATCGGCGGCCCGGACGGCAGCACCGTCGAGAAGGCACTGATCAAGTCCGGCGAGACCCGCAGCTTCACGCCGGGCCAGGTGACCCGGGTGACCCTGGGCAACGCCTCGGCGGTCCAGGTTCAGCAGAACGGCGCTATCGTCGATCTGACCCCCTACCAGCGAGCCAACGTGGCACGCTTTCAGGTATCCTCTGAAGGCTCCGTAGTCCCGGTTTCGCACTGAGGCGCGGTTTCACCACCTTCGATTAAACCCAATGGTCCCTCCCGACGGGCGGGGCGAGAGTACGCATGGCGATCGACGATCTGCTCGACGAGCACGAACAAAGTGAACGCGTCCGCAGCTGGCTGCGGAAGAATGGCGCCAGCATCCTCGGTGGCGTAGTCATCGCCATCGGTGCCATTGCCGGCTGGCAGTGGTACCAGAAGGATCAGGGCAGCAAGCTGGCCTCGGCCAATGTCGAGTACCAGAAGGCCCTGCAGGGCCTGCAGCAGAACAAGCTTGACGATGCCGCCAAGGCGGTCAAGGCGCTCGAAGCCGGCCCGTCCAGCATCTACGGCGACCTCGCGGCGCTGCAGCTGGCCAAGGCCCAGGTCGACGCCGGCAAGAACGAAGAGGCACTGGCCACCCTGCGCAATGTGAAGGTCGAAGGTGACCTGCAGCGCGTGGTCGACCAGCGTGTGGCCCGCCTGCTGGTGGCCACTGGCAAGAGCGACGAGGCCATCAAGCTGCTGGGCAGCGCCACCGACAGCAGCAGCCTGGAAATCCATGGCGATGCGCTGATGGCGCAGGGCAAGCGCGATGAGGCCCGCGTACAGTACGAGAAGGCGCTGAAGACGCTGGACGTGGCAGCGCCGCAGCGGCGCCTGCTGGAAACCAAGGTTATGGACGCCGGCGGCACCGTTGCCGCCCCTGCGGAGTCGGTTTGATGAGTCAGAAGGTCATGATCACCCGCGTCGCCACCGTGCTCCTGATGGGCATGGCCCTGACCGGCTGCGGCACCATGAAGGGCTGGTTCGCCGGCAAGGACGCGGCGGCGAAGAAGGCACAGGAACCGGCTGAGCTGGTCAAGTTCGAGCCGACCCTGAAGGTCAGCAAGATCTGGTCGGTCAACCTCGGCAAGGGCGAGCGTCGCATCGGTGTGCGCCAGGGCCCGGCGGTGGCCAACGGCCACGTGTTCGCTGCGGCGATCACCGGTGGCGTGCACGCCATCGACCTGCAGACCGGCAAGAAGGTCTGGACCTGGGAGCCGAAGAAGGAAAAGAAGAAGGCCAAACTGCGCTTGTCCGGCGGCCCGGGTGTCGGTGAGAACCTGGTCGTGATCGGCACGCTGGATGGCCAGGTCGTCGCGCTGGACATCAACGACGGCAGCGAGAAGTGGCGCGCCCGTGTTCCGGGTGAAGTGATCGCCGCGCCGGCCGTTGCCCAGGGCATGGTCTACGTGCGCAGCAACGACGGCCGCGTGACCGCCTTCGATGTCGGCAACGGCACCCAGAAGTGGTTCAACCCGAGCGAGCTGCCGGCGCTGACCGTGCGCGGCAACGCGCCGGTGGTGACCGGCCCGGGCGTGCTGTTCATCGGCAAGGACGAGGGCGCGGTCGCGGCCCTGGCCCAGCAGGATGGCCGCACGCTGTGGGAACAGAACCTCGGCAACGGCGAAGGCCGCACCGAGCTGGAGCGCATGGCGGACGTCGACGGCGCACCGGTGCTCGACGGCAACACCCTGTACGTGAGCAGCTTCAAGAACCAGACCATGGCCATCGAAGGCCCGACCGGTCGCCCGCTGTGGGCGCGCGACCATGGCGGCGCAGGTGGCGTGGCGGTATCGTCCGGCAATGTGTTCGTGACCGACAACAAGGGCGGCGTGTTCGGCCTGGACAAGACCAGCGGCGCAGCGATGTGGTCGCAGACCGCCTTGGCCCGTCGTTCGCTGACCGGCCCGGCACTGCACGGCGACTACGTCGTGGTCGGTGACTACAAGGGATACGTGCACTGGTTGCAGACCTCCGATGGTGCGATGGCGGCACGGGCAAAAAGTGGCGGCGACGCCCTGCTGGCCCAGCCGGTCGTCGTAGACGGGGTGCTGCTGGTGCAGAACGTGGATGGCAAGCTGACCGCCTTCCGGTTGGCAAACTAAAAAATTGGAGTAATCGCGATGCTGCCTCTGGTCGCCCTGGTTGGACGGCCGAATGTCGGCAAGTCGACTATTTTCAATGCGCTTACGCGCACCCGTGACGCGCTGGTCCATGACCAGCCCGGCGTCACCCGCGACCGCAACTACGGTGTCTGCCGCCTCGACGAGGACAACCATTTCCTCGTCGTGGATACCGGCGGTATCGCCGGGGAAGACGAAGGCCTGGCCGGCGCCACCACGCGCCAGGCCCGTGCGGCCGCGGCCGAAGCCGACCTGATCCTGTTCGTCGTCGACGCGCGCGAGGGCACCTCGGCGCTCGACGACGAGATCCTGGCCTGGCTGCGCAAGCTGTCGCGCCCGACGCTGCTGCTGATCAACAAGATCGACGGCACTGACGAGGACAGCGTGCGTTCCGAGTTCGCCCGTTACGGCTTCGGCGAGATGCTGACCGTCTCGGCCGCGCATCGCCAGGGCCTGGACGACCTGCTGGACGAAGTGATTCAGCGCCTGCCGGAAGAAGGCAGCGGCGAAGAGCTGGACAACGACCCGAACCGCATCCGCATCGCCTTCGTCGGCCGCCCGAACGTGGGCAAGTCGACCCTGGTCAATCGCATCCTCGGCGAGGAGCGCATGATCGCCTCCGACGTGCCGGGTACCACCCGCGACTCGATCGCGGTGGACCTGGAGCGCGACGGCCGTGAGTACCGCCTGATCGACACCGCCGGCCTGCGCCGTCGTTCGCGCGTGGACGAGGTCGTCGAGAAGTTCTCGGTGGTCAAGACCATGCAGTCGATCGAGCAGTGCCAGGTGGCCGTGCTGATGCTCGACGCCACCGAAGGCGTGACCGACCAGGACGCCACCGTGCTCGGTGCCGTGCTCGATGCCGGCCGCGCGCTGGTGATCGCCATCAACAAGTGGGATGGCCTGACCGAGTACCAGCGCGAACAGGCCGAGACCATGCTGTCGCTGAAGCTCGGCTTCGTGCCGTGGGCCGAGTCGGTGCGCATCTCGGCCAAGCATGGTTCGGGCTTGCGCGAGCTGTTCCGCGCGGTGCACCGCGCGCACGAATCGGCGAACAAGACCTTCACCACCAGCGAAGTGAACAAGGCGCTGGAAGTGGCCTACGAGACCAACCCGCCGCCGACCATCCGCGGCCATGTCTCCAAGCTGCGCTACGTGCACCCGGCCGGCTCCAATCCGCCGACATTCATCGTGCACGGCACCCGCCTGAAGGAGCTGCAGGAATCCTACAAGCGCTACCTGGAGAACTTCTTCCGCAAGCGCTTCAAGCTGATCGGCACGCCGGTGAGCTTCATCTTCCGCGAGGGGACCAACCCGTACGAGGGAAAGAAGAACGTCCTCACCGAGCGGCAGGTCAAGGCCAAGCGGCGCTTGATGAAGCACGTCAAGGGCAAGTGATTCACGGGAAGGCGGCCGCAGGGCCGCCTTTTTCGTTGCGGCGAACCGGTCTGTAGAGCCGAGCCCATGCTCGGCTGCTTTTCGCGGATTGACGAGGCGCGCTGCGTGCGTCAGCCGAGCATGCGCTCGGCTCTACAGATCTCGATCTGGGCGACCGCCGCGACGTGCGCGGCAATGTGGCAAGGCGCATGGGATGCTGCGGGGTGCGGCCATCATCGATTCCGGCAGCCGCGCCTGCCCCGTGATGCTTGCCCAGACCAGGGTGGTACCCAATGCTCCTGCCAGGTACGCCACCGACACCGCCCCGGTCACCAGGCCTGCGGCATGCTCCAGCCACGGAAGGAGTCGGCAATACCTCCGTGCCCAGCGCAGATGGCTGCCGAGCCATGCCATCAGCAGGCCGAGCGACAGCGCGACGCCGCTCAGGCCGGCCACGTAAGCGGCCTTGGTGCCAGTGTCGGCAACGAGGCCGGTAAGCAGGGCAGCCACCGCGAACTGCAGCATCCAGTTGCTGGTGCTGGCGAGCGCCAACAGGCATCCAGCCTCGGCGTGCGGCCAACGGGAGCGGGCCCTCAGGCCCCAGGGCATCTGCAGGGAAAGCGGAGAGAGGGTGGTCAGCCCGGCATCGCGCAGGCACATGCCCGCCAGGCGCAATAGCAGGAGGCAGCCCGTGCACTGCATCGCCAGCGTCCACAGGCCGCGGTTTCCCAGCATGGCCGCTGCAACGAAAGCTGTGGCGCAGATGACGCCCGTACCGATGGCGATACCGAACGACGCGGCCATGGCGGCGTGCCCGCCCGCGCCCATTGCGGTGCGCAGGATCTTCGCGTGATTGGAAGCAGGCAGGAGCATGGCGAAGCCGTACAGCACCGCGACGATGAAGAACTGCTGCACGTAAACCTGCCACCGACCTACAGAAAGTGCCGAGTGTGGGCTGGTGCGGACGCGCCGTATTGAACGCTATTGCGACAGGCGCGAATCGCCGGCATCAGCCCACCCACAGCGACACGACGATCCATAGCGCCAGCGCAATCATCAGGAGCCCTGCGGCGCGCTCCAGCCAAGGCAGGGCGCGTGCGAATCGGCCCAGCACCCACGGGTGGCCGACCAGCGCGGCTACCAGCAGATCCCAGAGCAGGACGATGCCGAACATCCACGCGCCATAGAAGAACTTCGTTGCGGTGCTGGCCTGCGGACCGTTGAGCATTGCCGCCAACGTTGCGTAGAACAGCGCATTCTTCGGGTTCAGCAGCGCAGACAGGGCGCCCAGCCCTGCCGCCTTCCACCATCCGTGGGCACCGCCCGCTCGCGATCCGGCGGCAGCGTCAGATGCCTGCAGCGTCGTCGAACCCGCATGGCGCAGGAACAGCGTGCCGAGGTACAGCAGGAACCCGCAGCCCGCCAACTGCACCGCAATGAACCCTGCGCTGCCTGGGCGCAGCATGGCCATTCCGGTGAAGGCGGCCACGATGAAGACGCCATTGCCGACGGCGATGCCTGCGCAGGCGCCACTGGCGGTGCGCCAGCCAGAGGTGATCGCGGTGCGTGCAACGAGGAAGAAGTCGGGGCCGGGTGAGAGCAGGGCGAGAAAATGTACGGTGGCGATGACCAGGAACTGTTCCATCGGGTCCGGCGGCGGCTGGCGGGGGCGCCAGTGTGGGGATGCGCCGCGCGATGGTATTGAACGTTATTGCAGGCTCAGCGCCGGTACTGGCCCGGGGTCGCACCGGCGTGGGCCTTGAAGACCCGCTGGAAATGGCTCTGGTCGGCGAACCCCAATGCATGGGCGACCACGGCCAGGGCCTGCCCTTCGCACAGCCGCCGCCGGGCCTCCTGGATGCGCTGGTCGATCTGCCAGGCGTGAGGGGTCAGGCCCGTGGCACGCCGGAAGGCGCGGATCAGCTGGTAGCGGCTCATGCCTGCCAGCGATGCCAGCTCCTGCAGGGCCGGGGTGTGTTCGAGCCGCTGGCGCAGAATGTCCATCACCGGCTGCAGCCGCTGCTGTAATGCGGCATCTTCGGGCGGGCCGGTGACGGCTACACCATCGTGTTCATCCAGATCGCCGACGAACGCGATCAGGGCAGCTTCCTTGACGCTGACCGGATCGTCGGAGAACAGCGTCTGGTTGAGCTGGCAGTACTGCTGGTAGCGCGGGCGATGGTTGGAAATCCGGATCGGTTCCTGCTGCCAGTCGGGTTCGGGCAGGTCGTCATACTCGGCGCGGACCTCGGCCATCCAGCGCGCGTCCAGATGCAGCATCTGGTAGCTCCAGACCTGGCCGGGCAGGGGGTTGCAGGCGTGCACGCGGCCTGCAGGTACGCCGACCAGGCTGCCGGGCTGCAGCAGGCGCGGTCCTTCCACAGCACCGGTGAACAGGCTGCTGCCGGCGTCCACGGCGCCGATCGAGAAGGTGTCATGGCTGTGCGGGCGATGGCAGGCGCGGCTGTCGCACGCCCGTCGGCTTTCGACGAAGGGCATGCGCGGGTCACGCCAGAATTCGGTGGCAGAGCGCATGCAGCGGTTCCGGGATGCAGGGGGCAACGCCCGCATGGTGCCATGTTCGGGGCAGGGCGCGTCGAGGGTGTCTGCGCGATAATGCCGCCATGAGCATCCAAGAGCTTTCCCCCGCGCAGGCACGCGAGCGCCTGGCCCATGGCGCGGTGCTGATCGATGTGCGCGAAGCGCACGAACGGGCCGGCGGGATGGCCGAGGGCGCGCGCGGCGTGGCCAAGGGCGAGCTGCAGGCCGACCCGGCCGCGCATCTGCCGCGGCGCGACCAGGAGATCCTGCTGATCTGCCAGAGCGGCAAGCGCTCGGCCGATGCCGTGCAGTTCCTGCTGGAGGCCGGCTACACAAACGTCGCTTCCGTGACGGGCGGTACCGTGGCCTGGCGCGAGCAGTCGCTGCCACTGGTGCAGCCGTTGGCCAGTGCCGCCGATCGCGACTTCTTTGATCGTTATTCGCGCCACCTGCTGCTGCCGCAGGTGGGCGAGGTCGGCCAGCGCCGGCTGCAGCAGGCGCGCGTGCTGGTGCTGGGTGCGGGCGGCCTTGGTGCGCCGGCCGGCTTCTATCTGGCCGCCGCCGGGGTAGGGCACCTGCGCTTCGCCGACCACGACCGCGTGGAGCGCAGCAACCTGCACCGGCAGATCGTGCATACCGAAGCCAGCGTCGGCCAGCTCAAGGTCGATTCCGCTCGCGAGCGCCTGCTGGCGCTCAACCCCTCGATCGAGGTCGAGGCGGTGCCGGAGCGGGTGACCTCTGAGAACGTGGATGCGCTGCTCGAGGGCGTGGACGTGGTGCTGGATGGCTCGGACAACTTCCCGCTGCGCTACCTGCTCAACGACGCCTGCATCAAGCACGCCAAACCGCTGGTGTATGCCGCCATCGAGCGCTTTGACGGCCAGGTAAGCGTGTTTGACGCCGGCCGCCAGCGTGGCGTGGCGCCGTGCTACCGCTGCCTGTTCCCGGAGCCACCGCCGCCGGAGTTCGCGCCGAACTGTTCCGAGGCCGGTGTGCTGGGTGTGCTGCCCGGCCTGGCCGGGGTGCTGCAGGCCACCGAGGTGCTGAAGCTGCTGCTGGGCATCGGCGAGCCGCTGGTGGGGCGCCTGCTGCGCTTCGACGCGCTGGGCATGCGCTTCCGCGAGACCGGCATCGGGCCGGACCCGCAGTGCCCGGTGTGCGCGCCGGGCGTGCCATTCCCGGGGTATATCGATTACGCCGCGTTCTGCCGGGGGGGGTGAGGCTGGCCGGGGCATCATCCACGCATGGCGTGGATCTACTGTAGAGCCGAGCCCATGCTCGGCTGCTTCTGGCCTCGGCACGAAGAGCAGCCGAGCGTGGGCTCGGCTCTACAGGTCATGGCGCCCACCCAAGCATGTGCATGGTTTCGGGATGATGTTGGGGGTCACTCCCTGCATCGTTCCACCGCCAAGACAATCCGGCGCAACATGCGTGCTATTGCCGTCATCGGCATTGCTCTATTGTTGAACCCGATTCTGGATCTTGGGGAAAACACCGCATGGCGGTAGAAGCAGCGACCAGCGAGCTGGTCAAGGTCGTCGCCCTGTTGGGCGCGGCGGTGGTGATGGTGCCTTTGTTCCGCCGGGCCGGCCTGGGCTCGGTGCTGGGCTACTTCGCCGCTGGCCTGGCGATCGGACCGTTCGGGCTGGGCTGGTTCTCCGACCCGCAGGCGATCCTGCATACCGCCGAACTCGGCGTGGTCATGTTCCTGTTCGTGATCGGCCTTGAAATGCGGCCCTCGCACCTGTGGAGCCTGCGTAAGGAGATCTTCGGGCTGGGCACGCTGCAGATCGTCACCTGTGCGCTGGTGCTGACCAGCATCGCCAAGCTGTTCGGCCTGCCGTGGCAGGTGGCCTTCATCGGCGCCACCGGCTTCGTGCTCACCTCCACTGCGGTGGTGATGCAGCTGCTGGCCGAGCGCGGTGACATTGCGCTGCCGTCGGGGCAGAAGATCGTCTCCATCCTGCTGTTCGAAGACCTGCTGATCGTCCCGTTGCTGGCGCTGGTGGCCTGGATGGCGCCGGGCGCGGGCAGTGCCGATGGCGAGGGTTCGCGCTGGCTGTCGGTGGCGATCGGCGTGGGCGCCATTGTTGGCTTGGTGCTGGTCGGCCGCTTCCTGCTCAATCCGCTGTTCCGCGTGCTGGCCGAATCGAAGGCGCGCGAGGTGATGACCGCCGCCGCGTTGCTGGTGGTGCTGGGCGCGGCGCTGCTGATGCAGCTGTCCGGCCTGTCGATGGCGATGGGCGCGTTCCTGGCCGGCGTGCTGCTGAGCGAATCGACCTTCCGCCACCAGATCGAAGCGGACATCGAACCGTTCCGCGGCATCCTGCTGGGCCTGTTCTTCCTCAGCGTGGGCATGGCACTGGACCTGGGCGTGGTAGCTGGCAACTGGCAGCTGATCCTCGGCCTGGTGCTGGCGTTGATGGCGGCCAAGGCGCTGTGCATCTACGTGGTCGCGCGCGTCATGGGCAGCGACCACGCGCAGGCGCTGGACCGCGGCGTGCTGATGGCGCAGGGCGGCGAGTTCGCCTTCGTGCTGTTCTCCGCCGCGGCATCGGCCGGCGTGATCAACCTGGAGATCAATGCCAACTTCACCGCCGTGGTAGTGCTGTCGATGGCGCTGACCCCGCTGGTGGTGCTGGTCTACAAGCGCATCGCGCCGAAGCCGACGGTGAACATGGACGGCGTGGACGAGGCCGACGGCCTGTCCGGCAGCGTGCTGCTGATCGGCTTCGGTCGCTTCGGCCAGGTCGCCAGCCAGTCGCTGCTGGCGCGCGACGTGGACGTGACCATCATCGACAACGATGTGGAGATGATCCAGAGCGCGGCGCGCTTCGGTTTCAAGATCTACTACGGCGACGGTACGCGACTGGACGTGCTGCATGCCTCGGGCGCGGCGACCGCGCGTGCGATTGCGGTGTGCGTGGACAAGGCCGAGGCGGCTGATCGCATTGTTGAGCTGGTGTCGCACGAGTTCCCGCAGGCCAAGCTGATGGTGCGCTCGTTCGACCGCGAGCATTCGCTGCGGTTGATCCATGCCGGTGTCGATTTCCAGATCCGCGAGACGTTTGAATCGGCGGTGCTGTTTGGCCAGGCCGCGCTGGTGGAACTGGGTGCGGATGAGGATGACGCGGTGGAGATTGCCGAGCAGATCCGCCGCCGCGATGCCGAGCGTTTCGAGTTGGAAATTGCTGGTGGTGGTCTGAATGCCGGCGCCAAGATGGTGTTTGGCAACGCCGGCCAGGGCGTGCCGACGCCGACGCCGTTCACCGCGCCGAAGCGGGCAAGCAAGACGTTGAACCCGCAGGATGTGCCGGAAGAGGAAGAGTAGAGCCGAGCCCATGCTCGGCTGCTCTTCGGCCAAATTGCGATGTACCCCCCGCTGCGCGCGTGAGCCGAGCGTAGGCTCGGCTCTACAAGGGCGGGTCGGTCGGTTGTAGAGCCGAGCCCATGCTCGGCTGCTCTTCGGTCAGGTTGCGATAAAGCCGCGCTGCGCGCGTGAGCCGAGCGTAGGCTTGGCTCTACAAGGGCGGGCCGGACGGTTGTAGAGCCGAGCCCATGCTCGGCTGCTCTTCGGTCAGGTTGCGAAAAAGCCGCGCTGCGCGCGTGAGCCGAGCGTAGGCTCGGCTCTACAAGGGCGGGTGGGATTGGTACCGTGGCGGTGGGCGAGGGGGCCTGAATCGGGGACAATAGCGTCCCCGCCGCCCCACGCCCGCTCCCGATGACCGATTCCGCCTCCCCGCATCCTGCCCGCATCCTTGATGGCCGCCGCATCGCCGAGGACCTGCTCGACAGCCTGAAGGTGCGCGTCGATGCCCGCGTGGCCGCCGGTGGCAGCCGCCCGGGCCTGGCCGTGGTGCTGGTCGGTGGCGACCCGGCCTCGACGGTGTACGTGCGCAACAAGCGCCGTGCCGCCGAGAAGGTCGGCATCGAAGCACATGACTACGACCTGCCGGCCGGTACCACCGAAGCCGAGCTGCTTGACCTGATCGACCAGCTCAACGCCGACCCGAAGATCCACGGCATCCTGATCCAGCTGCCGCTGCCGGGGATCCCCGACGCGCGCCGGCTGATCCAGCGCATCGACCCGCGCAAGGACGTGGACGGTTTCCACCCGGAAAACGTCGGCCACCTGGCCCTGCGCGAGTTCGGCCTGCGCCCGTGCACCCCGCGCGGCATCACCACGCTGCTGGGCCACACCGACCAGCCGGTGCGCGGCCGCAACGCCACCATCGTGGGCGTCAGCAACCACGTCGGCCGCCCGATGGGCCTGGAGCTGCTGATTGCCGGCTGCACCGTGACCAGCTGCCACAAGTTCACCCCCAAGGACGTGCTGGAACAGGCCGTGCGCAACGCCGACATCCTGGTGGTGGCGGTCGGTCGCCCGGGCATCGTGCCGGGTGAGTGGGTGAAGCCGGGCGCGGTGGTGATCGATGTGGGTATCAATCGCTTGGATGACGGCCGCCTGGTGGGCGACGTAGGGTTTGAAGCGGCTGCCCAGCGGGCCAGCTGGATCACCCCGGTGCCGGGTGGTGTGGGCCCGATGACCGTGGCCACGCTGATGCAGAACACCCTGGAAGCGGCGGAAGCGCTGAGCTGACCTGCTGTTGGCACCTACCAAAGGCGGCACCGGGCCTTGGGCCTGCTGTAGAGCCGAGCCTATGCTCGGCTCATCGCGGTCTGGCGGAAAGCAGCCGAGCGTGGGCTCGGCTCTACAGGTGAGCGGGTGCGACACTGTGTCGCGCGAAGTTCCAATTCGGGCTACCAAAAATGCTGTTCTTGGCCCCTGAAAAGGGGTAAAATGTCGCGCTTCCCCACATCTCGGGTATGCCGATGCTGCGCATCCAGGCTGAAGCACTCACTTACGACGACGTCTCGCTCGTCCCCGCCCACTCGACCATCCTGCCCAAGGACGTCAACCTCGAAACGCGGTTGACCCGAGACCTGAAGCTGAAGCTTCCGATCCTGTCCGCGGCCATGGACACCGTCACCGAAGCCCGCCTGGCCATCGCCATGGCCCAGCTCGGCGGCATGGGCATCATCCACAAGAATCTCAGCCTGGAACAGCAGGCCGCGGAAGTGGCCAAGGTCAAGAAGTTCGAGGCCGGTGTCATCCGCGACCCGATCACCGTCGGCCCGGAAACCACCATCCGCGACGTGCTGGCCCTGACCCAGGCGCACAACATCTCCGGCGTGCCGGTGGTGGGCAGCGACGGCCAACTGGCCGGCATCGTGACCCACCGCGACATGCGCTTCGAGACCGAGCTGGACGATCCGGTCCGCCACATCATGACCAAGAAGGATCGCCTGATCACGGTCAAGGAAGGCGCCGCCTCTGACGAAGTGCTGCAGCTGCTGCACCGCAACCGCATCGAAAAGGTGCTGGTGGTCAACGATTCGTTCGAACTGCGTGGCCTGATCACCGTCAAGGACATCCAGAAGAACACCGACTTCCCGAACGCTGCCAAGGATCTGTCGACCCGCCTGCTGGTCGGCGCTGCCGTCGGCGTGGGTGGCGATACCGATCGCCGCGTGGAAGCGCTGGTCGCCGCCGGCGTGGACGTGATCGTGGTCGATACCGCGCACGGCCACTCGCAGGGCGTGCTGGACCGCGTCAGCTGGGTCAAGAAGAACTTCCCGAACGTGCAGGTCATCGGTGGCAACATCTGCACCGGCGAAGCCGCACTGGCGCTGCTGGACAGCGGCGCGGACGCCGTCAAGGTCGGCATCGGCCCGGGCTCGATCTGCACCACCCGCGTGGTTGCCGGCGTCGGCGTGCCGCAGGTCACCGCCATTGATCTGGTGGCCGAAGCGCTGCAGGACCGCATCCCGCTGATCGCCGACGGTGGCATCCGCTACTCGGGCGACATCGGCAAGGCGCTGGCCGCCGGTGCCTCGACCATCATGGTCGGCGGCCTGCTGGCCGGTACCGAAGAATCGCCGGGCGAGACCGAGCTGTACCAAGGTCGTTCGTACAAGAGCTACCGCGGCATGGGTTCGCTGGCCGCCATGGAGAAGGGGTCGAAGGACCGCTACTTCCAGGACGCCGCCACCGCCGACAAGCTGGTGCCGGAAGGCATCGAAGGCCGCGTGCCGTACCGCGGCCCGGTGGGCGGCATCATCCACCAGCTGATGGGCGGCCTGCGCGCCACCATGGGCTACGTGGGCTGTGCCACCATCGACGAGATGCGCAGCAAGCCCAAGTTCGTGAAGATCAGCGGCGCCGGCCAGCGTGAGAGCCACGTCCACGACGTGACGATCACCAAAGAGCCGCCGAACTACCGCGCCTGATGCGCTTGCGAACTGCTCTTGCGATTACGGGCAGCCTGCTGATGGCAGGCTGTTCGTTGTCCGAACCGCCGCCGCGCTCCGGGTCTCCGGGCGCGGCGGTTTCGCAATTGCAGGACGTGCAGGCCTGCCAGAACGCATTCTCGCTGCCGAAGGGCTGGCAGGTGCAGGCCGCTGGCGAACAGCGCTGGCTGCTGAAGGGCACCGGCGAGCGCCCGCTGCAGGTCACGCTGCAGTGCGTTACCGAGCTGCTGCATGGCCCGGATGATCCGGTGCTGACGCCGGTACTGGGCGCGCTGGAGCCCGCACGGATGAGCGTGCAGTGGGCGTCCTGGGGCGCTGCGGAGTCGGGCTTCTCGATGGCGGCGCTGCAACGGCGCATCGTGCCCGGCACCGAAGTGCAGGAAATCGCCGAGCTGCCGCGCGCCGACCGCGCCAACCCCACCGCACCGCACGGCCTGCTGATGCTGCGCTGGGACGAGGAAGACCCCTCACATATTCAACAACGCGAGGCGTTCATCGCCACGCTGACGCAGAGCCTTGAAGCGCCGGGCGCTGCGAAAAACACCACTGGAACGGCACCATGACCAACATCCATAACGACAAGATCCTCATCCTCGATTTCGGCGCGCAGTACACGCAGCTGATCGCCCGCCGCATCCGCGAGCTGGGCGTCTACTGCGAAATCTGGGCGTGGGACCACAACCCGGCCGAGATCGCCGCGTTTGGCGCCAAGGGCATCATCCTGTCCGGTGGCCCGGAATCGACCACGCTGCCGGGTGCGCCGGCCGCGCCGCAGGAAGTGTTCGACAGCGGCCTGCCGATCTTCGGCATCTGCTACGGCATGCAGACCCTGGCCGCGCAGCTGGGCGGTGCCACCGAAGCCGCTGACCAGCGCGAGTTCGGCCACGCCGAAGTGAACGTGATCAACCCGGATGCACTGTTCAAAGGCCTGAGCGACCACGGCGGCGAGCCGAAGCTGAATGTCTGGATGAGCCACGGCGACCACGTCTCCGTTGCGCCGCCGGGCTTCACCATCACCGCCACCACCGACCGCATTCCGGTGGCCGCCATGGCCAACGAAGAAAAGCGCTGGTACGGCGTGCAGTTCCACCCGGAAGTGACCCACACCCTGCAGGGCCAGGCGCTGCTGCGCCGCTTCGTGGTGGATGTGTGCGGCTGCCAGACCCTGTGGACCGCCGCCAACATCATCGACGACCAGATCGCCCGCGTGCGCGAACAGGTGGGCGATGACGAAGTGATCCTGGGCCTGTCCGGCGGCGTCGATTCGTCCGTGGTGGCTGCGCTGCTGCACAAGGCCATCGGCGAAAAGCTGACCTGCGTGTTCGTGGATACCGGCCTGCTGCGCTGGCAGGAAGGCGACCAGGTGATGGCGATGTTCGCCGAGCACATGGGCGTGAAGGTGGTGCGCGTGAATGCCGCCGACCGTTACTTCGCTGCGCTGGAAGGCGTGAGCGATCCGGAAGCCAAGCGCAAGATCATCGGCAACCTGTTCGTTGAGATCTTCGACGAAGAGTCGAACAAGCTGAAGAACGCCAAGTGGCTGGCGCAGGGCACCATCTACCCGGACGTGATCGAGTCGGCCGGCAGCAAGACCGGCAAGGCGCATGTGATCAAGAGCCACCACAACGTGGGCGGCCTGCCGGAGCACATGAAGCTGGGCCTGGTGGAGCCGCTGCGCGAGCTGTTCAAGGACGAAGTGCGCCGCCTGGGCGTCGAGCTGGGCCTGCCGCGCACCATGGTCTACCGCCATCCGTTCCCGGGCCCGGGCCTGGGCGTGCGTATCCTGGGCGAAGTGAAGCGCGAATACGCCGAGCTGCTGGCCAAGGCCGATGCCATCTTCATTGATGAGCTGCGCAAGGCCGACCTGTACGACAAGACCAGCCAGGCATTTGCCGTGTTCCTGCCGGTGAAGTCGGTGGGCGTGGTGGGCGATGCGCGCGCTTATGAGTGGGTGATCGCGCTGCGTGCGGTGGAAACCATCGACTTCATGACCGCGCATTGGGCGCATCTGCCGTATGAGTTCCTGGGTACGGTGAGCAACCGGATCATCAATGAGTTGCGGGGGGTTTCGCGGGTTGTTTATGACATCTCGGGGAAGCCGCCGGCGACTATTGAGTGGGAATGAGTTGAAAGAACGAGGGCGCCGAGAGGCGCCCTTGTTGTATGCAGAATTTGCTCACGCGTCTCCGTTGTGAGTCTTACGGCGAATCGTGCCGGAGCTGCATCATGATGAGTCTCCGCGGGCCCCGGGAGTCATGGGGTGAGTTGTGGACAGATCATCTGTTTGGCTGGGATGATTCAGGACGAGCCTTATCGATGGTTAGATATCTGCGCATCGTAGGAAGTGAGAGTCGAAGGACTAGGGGCCTGCGTTGAAGGTGTATAGCGAGTTGGTCATGCAAGTGGGGACTCGTCGACTAGCGGCAAGGCATTGATGGGACGAAATATCCAAGGAGCAATTGATGTCTTCGTTTTCCGCTAGAGCGGTTGAAATATGGAGATCATCACAAGCGGAGGAGATTTCTCCGATAAGTGGAGCATTCTCCATCGAAGTTCTCCCAACCTTGATGGTTCCGCAGACTTTGCAGTTCCTGGCAGAATGCGCCGCTAATCCGCCAGAAGGTGTGGGGGGGATTACATCAGCGTTCTTGCAGGGCATGCGCTACTTGAATCCAAGAGAGCCTAGGCTCCTTTTCTGGAGAGGATTTTCGAACTCCGACGAGTTGTTCTCTTTTGACCCAGGGGAGCTCTTCGCAGCGGTTAGGCAGCTTGAAGTCCATGCTGACATCAATCTAACCTTTGGCCGAGCCAGCTATCTGGCAGATGTTGGTCGTGGTCCGGAGTTGCCGTTGTGGATGCTGTCTAGATTGCCATTCAACAGAGCGGTGGCATTCGAAATCGAAGAGCGCGACGCCGCTCGGGCGTCATTGGAGGGCGGGGACCTCCAGATGACGGACAAAGTCAGAGTGGCGCACCAGCATTACTCAACCGGCATGTCTCTTCTCGCAGGTGAAGACTCCGTTTCGGGTCTGGTCGACGCTGCATTCATGCAGTTCTATCTGGCAATTGAGTCGGTTCTGGAATGTCATGGAAGGGCTGAGGCACTTAAAGCGGGTGCGCAAATGTTTGGGGGTGAGTTCGACCGGAATATCCAGAAGATTGTGTCGCATGTATATCTGGCGCGGCATCGATTTTTCGGTCACGCGCATCCTAAATATCTTGGGGGGATGGTTGACATCAAGACGGCATTCGACATTGCAAAGCAAACCCTCGTCGCTCGATGGTGTGCACGACGCCTAATAGAGCTTGAGCTGAAGCGACCATTGGTCAAGCGAGAGTTGAGGCTATATGCCGGGCCACAGAAATCTGTTGCGTTCTTTGGGGACGCCAGCTCTCTTCTGTCTGAGTTCACTCTGCCATGATGACGAGTCAATCCTCGCACTTGTGCTCGCGAATAGTGATTCTGGGCGGAGCCATTGGTCTGTGCATTCCGGACCTTCTGGGTAATTTGCATAGCCGGACCCCCGAGTCTGTCTACTAGTAGTTGGGCAATTTTTAAGAGAATACGGCAACCATGTCAGATGAAGAGCTAATCGTGGCAATAGAAGAATCCAAACTGGGGCTCGAGCCACCACCTTTCGGTGAGCTGGCAATTTCGGTCCCAGGGTCGCCGGCGTCGGTACAGTCTTCCAAGAGCGTAAAGAGTAAGTACCTAGGAAACATCAGAAGCTTACTTTCTAAATACAAATTTGTGCTCACGGGACAGCTTGTTTTAGATGTAACTTGGATGATCTCAGGAAAAAGCCGGTATGAGACAGACGCCAAGGCTGATATCGATAACTGCATAAAGCCGATCATTGATGCGTTCACTGGCCCTGATGGCATCTTCATTGATGACTGTCAGCTCAAAGGTCTCTATGTCTGTTGGCGGCATATTGAGTCAGGTGAGGAGCGCGTAACGTTTGAGTTCAAATTCGATCCGGTCCAGTGGTGCCATAAGGAGAACGTTGCGTTTATTCGAGTCGACAATGCGTTGTGCATTATTGTGGACACAACATGGCCGAAGCCCATTAGGAAGTTATGGGTTGAGGAAATGAAGAAGCGGCAAGAGAGTAAGGCTGCGCTCGAGCAAATCAATGTCCCCTATTTGGCGTTGGCCGGCCTGCTGGGCGGCAGCCAGCCCTTCCATAGGAGCCGCACTGGCGACTTTCCCGTTTTTTCCCCGGAAGAATTTGTAGAAGGAGGCGTGGAAGACGCCTGACGATTTTCTGAGGGAGTCTGCTTAAAATCCGGGAACATGAAGTTCTTGCCTTTCGTATAAAGTTCATAAAGTTAAATGGTGTCGTCAATATTTGCTAATGGCTACGAGGCGTCATGCGACCCAAAACAGGCATTGGTGCAGCCGCTCAGCCTGGCGCTGGTCTGGCTGTACGCTGGCTTGCTTGCCGGACCCGGCCGCCTTGAGGTCGAGCAGTTCTAAGCGGACAGCGCGTCATGCGGTGCCCTGTAGATATGTCGAATAATCGAACGCAACGGTACGTCCAACTGGTAGCCAGCAAGTGGAGATCGTATGAATGAACAAATAGCGGCGGAAGTTAAAGAATCCACAGTGCCTACACCACTTTCCGAGTTCCTGGAAAGTGTTCCCCCTGGTAGTGTCACTAGTGTATCGATGCTTACCGAGCCTTATCACTATAATGGTGGTAATATTGCTGGCTACAGGTTTTTTGCTCCAGACATTCAGCTTCACTGCTCGCATGATTCATGTAATGGAATGCGTTTCTTCAGGTTCTCTGGGCGATCACGTTCGGAAATTCCGGAGGAGGCGTGGCATTTTTTTTACGCAACTTACAAATGTTCGAACTGCCAAGAAACGGAAAAGACGTTCGCCTTGGCTGCACGGCGAGATAAGGACGTAGAGTCAGGGCAATGCTATAAGTTCGGCGAGCTTCCCGGGTATGGTCCGCCTACGCCAGCAAGATTAACGAAGCTTATCGGGCCAGATCGGGATCTGTTCCTAAGGGGGCGGCGCTGTGAGAACCAAGGGCTAGGCATCGGCGCCTTTGTCTATTATCGGCGCGTCGTGGAGGGCCAGAAGGACCGGATCCTTGACGAGATCATAAAGGTGTCGCGCAAGCTTGGATCTCCGGCCGCATCGCTGGCCAAGCTGGAGGCTGCAAAGGCAGAGGCGCGCTTTAGTCAAGCCCTTGCTGGCGTCAAGGATGCTGTTCCTCAAGCTCTACTAATCAATGGTCACAACCCGCTCCTGTTGCTTCATTCTGCACTAAGCGATGGTCTCCACGACCGCACCGACGAGCACTGCTTGGAGGTTGCATCAAGCGTTCGAGTGGTGCTGGGTGAACTTGCTGAGCGCCTTTCCCAAGCGCTTAAAGACGAAGCTGAGCTTACAAGAGCCCTCGCCAAGCTGATGAATCCGGGGAATGACTAATATTTCATTGGGCCAAGGCCGATTCTCGGGCTGGCCAAATTCTAGCATTGGACATCATATGGAGAGTTGCGCGTGCCGTTGAGTAAACTAAACATAAGAGGCAGCACCGCTGCTGCGAATCCTCAAGGTCAAGTCATCTTCAGCGTGAAAGATACACACACCTTGATTCAGGCTGCCGGGTATCTAAAGCATGTCAGAGGCAGCAATAGCGCCGAGCTTGTGTATTTTCGAGGGGAATCCAAGCTCTACCCCACACTTCCCCCGACAGCCCTCCGTGGAATTTCGAGCCACAGAGCGGCGTCCAATGCTATCGGTCGCATCCATAGCGCTATTACGCATTTCGCAAGGCCACTTAAGTCTACCGCTAGCTATGCGCATGAAGCTCTGTTGCAGCATTATGGTCTCAAGACAACTTGGATTGACCTGGTTGACAACATTTGGGTGGCTCTTTGGTTCGCCTGCCATAACGCTAGATCATCAGGACCCTGCGGCGAGTACACTCACTTCGAGCGTCGCTCGCCGCGTACAGATCCGACTGGTAAGGCCTATGTGTTGCTAGTGGCCGCTGACGCTGTCGCTCCTGACAAGCAGCGCCCTGGGCTATACGTTGGAACGAGAACCGAGCTAATTGACCTTCGGATAGCAGCACCATCGGTTTTTGTTCGTCCTCATGCCCAGCACGGGCTCCTCATGCGCCGCAAAGGCGATACGGTTCAACGGCCCACAGATTACGGCGATCAGATTCGCGGGATTCTTGAAATTGATCTGGCGGATGCACTTGAGTGGCTGGGAAATAGCACAGCATTGAGCACTCATAGCTTGTTCCCACCGCCGTCATACGACAATGGCTATCAGAACCTTCTCACTGTGGGCTTCCAAGGCGCAAAGAACGTCGGATGCGTCTCGCACATCGGGGCGTGATACCTGACAACTCATTCCAGCCGAGCTCGCTTCGCTCGTTGGCCCAGTTATGGAGTTGTACGTCTGTTACTGGCCGGACGTGGACACTTGGTTCTTCAGCAGGTATCTATGCGATCAAGGGAGATCAATCCGGCCTAACCTCCTGACAAGCCCACTCAACCAACCCCCGGCAAGCCAGAAACAACCCGTCGACCACCCCTTCATCCAAATGCCGCTCCGGCTCCGCTGCCACCCGGCAGCGGTCGGCAGCGTGCAGCAACTCCAGAACCGTCAGCGCACCCACCATCGCGCGCTCGCTCCTGGCGAGGCTCACACGTCGGCCGGGTGACACATCGGTTTCTGGCCAGGGATGCCCATCTGCAGCTTCGCAGCCGCGCATGCGCTTGAGGATGCCGAGCAGGGAGTTCAGGTCGGGCAGGGGAGTGTCGTCGTTGATGGGCTCAACAACGGTGTACGAGGAGAAGGTGTCGGAATCGTTCATGGCGTCGGCTTCCTTGGCTGTGCTTAACAGCGCCACCGCGAGGAGGTGGCGGGCGATGCGTGGCTGCAAACCGGGACGAAGTAGTGCCATGACCGGTGGGTCCGAAGACCCCCACGCACCGCCCGCCATACAGGCCGACGGATTGCCCGCCGGCACCGGTTAAGGACGGTGCCGACGGGCAAGCGTAAACAACAGGCACAACAATCGTCGCGGGTTTGCAGACCCGGAGCCACCCGTTGTCGGTGGCACGTCATGTTGGCTACGCAGTCGCTTCGAATGCCAATAGAAATTCGCGAAGGAATCGCAAAATCCGAGAGCGAAGAACTATTGTGGCACGCACCATTCGTGCAACACGCGACACCGCCGGATGCATTCGCGCAGCTACTCTGCAGATGGCGAATCAAAGTGGCGCAATCGCCCACGCCACAAGCGAATTGCGCGACAGCCTTCTTTGCAACAGTTCTTAATCCGCACCGAGTGGCAACGGCACCCGATCAGCCGCACGCCCCGAAAAGCGGTTCAAACCCGACACCGCCAGCGAGCCTTGCGGCGTCAACCAGCGCGATCCTCACCCGCATTCCCCACCAGCAACTCAATCATCGCCCGCGCCGCCGCCGACTGCCGCCGATGGGGCGCATAGATCACCGAGAACGGCCTAGACCGCCCGCGCAGCTGCGGCAGCACTTCCACCAGCTCCCCGCGTTGCATCCGCTCGCGCACGATGAACTCATAGCTCTGGCAGATGCCGATGCCCTGTTCGGCCAGCGACACCACGCCCAGCACATCGTCGGAGGTCTCGATGGACGAACGCGGCAGCCAGTCCACGTCGCGCCCGTCGTCGCGGAACACCCACGGCGCCAACCGCCCGGTGCGCGGCATCACGAAGGGCAGGCACAAGTGCTGCTGCAGGTCCTCCAGCGTCTGCGGCGTACCCCGGCGCTGCAGATAGCCCGGCGCGGCCACCAGCAGCAGCGGCGCGTCTTCCAGCTTTCGCCCCACCAGCCCGCTGTCCGGCAGCTGGCCCAGGCGGATGGCCAGGTCGAAGCCTTCGGCCACCAGGTCCACGTTGCGGTTGGTGATGTTCAGTTCCACCTGCACCTGCGGGTACTGCTGCGCAAAGCGCGCCAGCACGGGCGGCAGCCGGTAGTGGCCATAGGTGGTGGGCACGCTCAGGCGCACGCGGCCGGCCAGCGCACCGTCCTGGGCCAGTACGTCGCGCTCGGCGTCGTCCAGCAGGCCGAAGGCGGTGCGCACCTGTTCCAGATAGAGCCGCCCGGCGTCGGTCAGGCCCACGCGGCGGGTGGTCCGCTGCAGCAGCTGCCGGCCCAGCCGCGCTTCCAGGCGGGTGACCGCCCGGCTCAGCACCGAGGGCGTGGTGGACAGCGCGACGGCGCCGGCCGTGAACGAGCCGTGCTCGACCACCGCCAGGAACACCTCCACATCGCCCAGGTAGTCGAACTTGCGGCTCATTTGGCTCTCCGGGGAACAGATGTTTTGCGATGGGGCCAATTTATCGCCGCTGGGGCGATGAATAAAGTGGCCGCCATTCCCCGATAGGAGCTCCCCCATGAACCTGATGACCCGGCTGGCCGCAGCGCTGGCCCTGACCCTGGCCGCCAGCGGCGCGCATGCTGCCAACGTGCTGGTGGTGCTGTCCGACGAAAACCACCTGGACCTGAAGGACGGCAAGGTGCTGTCCACCGGCTTCTATCTCAACGAACTGATGCAGCCGGTCAAGCTGCTGCTGGATGCGGGCCACGAGGTGACCTTCGCCACGCCGCAGGGGCGGGCGCCGACGGTGGATGCGTCCTCGGTGACGCCGGCGTACTTCGGCAACGATGCCGCGCAGCTGAGGCTGCACAAGGAGCTGCTGGAGAAACTGGCGCTGACCTCGCCGACGGCCTCGCCGGTGGTCAGCTTGGCGCGCGTTGAGCAGCGGGGCTACGCGCGTTTCGATGCGGTCTACATTCCCGGTGGCCACGCGCCGATGCAGGACCTGCTGAAGAGCCCGGCGCTGGGCCGATTGTTGGCCGACTTCCACCAGCGCGACAAGACCACCGCGCTGGTCTGCCATGGGCCGATCGCGCTGCTGTCCACGCTGCCGGATGCGGCGGGTTTCGTAGCGACGCTGGACGCGGGTGCGATGCCGGCCACGCCGAAGTGGATCTACAGCGGCTACCAGATGACGGTGATCAGCAACCAGGAAGAAGAGCAGGCCAAGCCGATGCTGGGCGGCGGTGAGATGAAGTTCTACCCGCAGACCGCGCTGCAGCGGGCGGGGGCGAAGTTCAGCAGTAACACCACACCGTGGACCGGGCATGTGGTGGTGGACCGCGAGCTGATTACCGGGCAGAACCCGGCGTCGGCGCTGGAGGTGGGGCAGCGGTTGGTGGAGCGGTTGAAGTAAGCCAGACAGCACATCTGTCTTTTCGGTGAGTCCTGCGCTCGGCGCGCGGGACGCCCGCTTCCTACTCAATGGATAAACCTCGTGGATCTTCAACTGGCGGGCAAGACCGCACTCGTGACCGGCGCGACCGCCGGTATTGGCCTGGCTATCGCGCGCACGTTGGCACGCGAAGGCGTAAGCGTGACCCTCACCGGGCGTGACCCGGGAAAGCTGCAGGCAGCCATGGCCGAGATCAGCGCTGGGGCGCCGGGCGCGCAACTGGCTACGGTGGTGGCTGATCTGGCCAGCGCCGACGGCGCGGCGGCCGTGATCGCGGCACAGCCCGATACCGATATCCTGATCAATAACCTGGGCTACTACGAAGCGAAGGCCTTTGCCGACATCAGCGACGATGACTGGATGCGCATGCTGGAGGTCAACGTACTGTCCGGCGTGCGCCTGTCGCGGCACTATTTCCCGCGCATGCTGGAGCGCAACTGGGGCAGGGTGATCTTCATGTCCAGCGAGGTGGGTGCGTTCACGCCGCCGGACATGGTGCATTACGGGGTGAGCAAGTCGGCGCAGCTGGCGGTGTCGCGTGGCCTGGCTGAGCTGACCCGGGGCACCGGGGTGACGGTCAACAGCGTGCTGCCGTCGGCTACACGCTCGGAGGGCATTGTGGAATACCTGCGCCAGACCGCGCCGCGACCGGGCATGACCGATGCAGAGATTGAAGCGCACTTCTTCCAGACCTACCGGCCCAGTTCGCTGATCGCGCGGATGATCGAGGCCGACGAGATCGCGGCGATGGTGGCGCTGCTGGCAAGCCCGTTGGGCGCGGCCTCCAATGGTGCAGCAGTGCGCGTAGAGGGTGGGACCTACCGATCCATCCTGTGACGCTGCGGTTGGGCCGGTTTGGCGCGTGATGTAGCGCGTGGCACCATGGCGAACTGGCCTCGCTCATTGGGCGGGGCCGTTTTCCCAGGGAAGCCCTCGAACACGACATGCGAACGTCCTACTTCATTCTCTCCGCTCTGTGCCTTGGCCTGCTGGGTGGTTGCGCCAGCGGGCCGGAGGAGCACGTCTGGAATCGTGAGGTCACCAGCGCCTTTGTGGCCGACGACGGCCAGCTGTATCTGCTGCCGCGCTATGACGAGCCGATGCGCTTCAATGCCGCGCCGTTCCGCGAGTACCGGGCGCTGATGGACAGCCCGCTACGCGAGGCGGTGGCCTGCGCGCAGATGTACTTCCATGAGGACTGGCGCGACCCGGCCAACAAGGCCAAGGTGCACGGCAGCTATGCGCTGCTGCTGCGGCCGGAGCGGGTGACGCGGGAACAGGCCGCGCAGTTCAAGCTGGAGCGGATTGAGGTCACCCCGCGTGAGGCCAAGGCCGTGGAGGAGCGGGCGCGCTACTACCTGCCGAT
Organism: Stenotrophomonas sp. DDT-1; assembly: GCF_001580555.1. Lineage (NCBI taxonomy): Bacteria > Pseudomonadati > Pseudomonadota > Gammaproteobacteria > Lysobacterales > Lysobacteraceae > Stenotrophomonas > Stenotrophomonas sp. DDT-1. The sequence goes on along the minus strand of NZ_LEKR01000001.1, from coordinate 95,243 downwards.
GGACCGGACCCGCTACGCGCTGGCGTTTGATCGCGCCTGCAATCTTTCAAGGAAGGGCGGCAGCTATTACAGCGCGCTGTTCGAGGGCGACGGCGAGCGGGTGAAGTTGCCCGATGCTGCTGCGCTGGCGGAGAAAGGGAAGCTGGCACAGCCGATCAATGCGCGGGCGCAGCGGATCCTGCCGGTGAGGGAGGACAAGCCGGGTGTGGGTTCTGCTGCGGGCAAGGTGCTGGGGGCAGCGCTGATTCCTGTGGCGGTGCCGGTGTTTGTGTTGAGCCTGCCATTCCTCGGGCCGGATCATTGGAAGTGATGGCGCGCTGGGCTACCGTGGCGCCCGAAGGCAAGCTGCGGGCGCCACGGATCGGATACAAGCGAACTTTCTGATTGCGCGGGAAGAGATTACCTGCGCTGCTCAGAGTACTTTGAGAACTGTTCTCCCATTGCGTTCATCTTCTGAAGGATGTGCTCCTGTCCCGGGTTGACGGCGAGGCGGCTATCGGGGAGCAGCTTATGGGGAGTGGGGTAGAAGGGGAGCTGATTCCCCGCGCCGATAACCGGTATCGGTTGCCGGGGGTTGAGCACAACGGGCAGTCCGTGCGCATAACCGGCTCCCTGGCGGAAGGTGGTTGTCGGGCAGGTCAGCGACGTTGCAATGACAAGCGACGCCGCCGCAGAGGAGTAGCGATACCAGTCGCAGTCATTCTTGCTCCACCTGTGGCTTCCGCCGTAGTAGATGCCGTCGGCGTCATGGTCCTTCATGAATTGAAGGGCATGCCGGTCATCGAACAGCAGCGTTGGCACGCGCCAGAGTTCCTTGCGCGGGAAGTAGCCGAACTCGCCGGGTTGGCTGACGCGCACAGCGGCTTCTCTATAGCGGTATGTGGCTCCGGAGTTCTCAAGGGCCTCGTTGGCCAGCCTGAGATTCTCGCGCATGATCATGTGCGCGTCCCAGCTGCTTTGAACCTCTTCAGCGCTAAGATCAATAAGGAACGCCAGGTCGATGGTGACCGTTTCGCGCTGCCACGTGGAGCCTTTTTCGGAACGAAACACAATCTGTTCGCGCGGGCGAGCGTTGGCACGGAACGTACCGTAGGTTACCGGGATGGTATGGGACGACGTGTTGGTCAGGACAATGCGTGCACCCTGCCGGGGAGCAGGGAGCCTGAGCTGGCTGTTGGCCGCAGTGCCCTCGTCTGCTGAGACCTTGGTCAGCAGGTAGCCTTCGTCTGTCAGCCGCCCGTTCTTCAGCTCTCTGAGGATCTCTTGCTGGACGGGTTGGCGAAGAACATGCCAACGTCCCCATTCGGAGATATAGACGAATTCGTACTCATCTCCTTTGCGCAGTGCATAGGTCGCGTCGCGATTGGGGTCGATCAACGAGTCCCAGTCTGCGTCGGAGAGGATGATGTGCCTATCACGATCATAACGCGTGAGCGGCAGAGGCACTCTTCCGATCCACTCGCCGTCGTACAGCTCGAGGATGGAACGGGAAGAAATGCGCTGGTACCTTTGCGCGAGCGTCCTCACGGAATAGGGTGCGTGGACCCAGTCCCACTGCCTTGCAACGGGATCGAACTCGGCGCGGGCGGTGCTGTTCGGTAGCACGGTCATGCGTTGACCAGGAAAGGCAGTGTGTGTTCCCAGTACGTTGGTTTCTGTCGAGGAGGCGTTGTGAATTGTGATGGTGTCGAACGCTGAGCCGGTTGCCGGGAGGATAAGTTGTCCAGCGTGTTTACCGTCACGCAGTGTGACATTGGAGATCAGTCCGCTGTTACGCGGGATCTGCCATTGTGGTTGATTGGGGGCGGTGTGCAACTGCGGATGTTGCAGCCACGCAGCGTGGCCGTTGCTTCTCCCCCTGAAATCGATTGACCTGCCTGCGGCGAGCTTCAGTGGATCTCCCGCCACGCCTTGAACTGCGCCGTAAATCTTGAGCGTCTTGCCGGAATCGAGGGAGCTGTTGATGATTCTCAGCAATGAGAATTCCGAGGGAAGCCGGACGCTGTTCATCCATTGATGATCATCAACCCTGAATTCCGTTATCTTGCAGTTGGTTTCATTGGGGCGATGAGTATTGGGCAGCTGTTCCTTGTGGCCGACGGACGATGGCGACCAGTATTGGGTCGGACAGTCCGGGAACGCGATTGCGGGTTCTGCGGCCAATAGGGTCAGGATGGCAGCTGCGATGCAGGAGTATTTCATTCGGGTCCAGGAAACGCGGCATCGGCGATGCCTTGCAGGGACGACAAGATTGATGCCCGGTGTGGCATTGCTCCATCAGATCTGTACGAAGTTGTGAGGATAGGGATTCGGCAGCCCACGCCGATGGAACAGGGCACCGGCCAGGACCTTCTGGACGAGGTGCGTTTTTCCAGGCAAGCCCTCGTACATGACATGCAACGCGGTTCTTCATCTCTTCGCCCTGTACCGGGTTCTGCTGGCCGGCTGTGCCGGTAGCTCGGAGGAACACGCCTCAAGCTGCGAGAACATTGAACGCTTGGAACGTGCGGCGGCTTGCTGTACCTGCCGGGTATGCATTCGAGCAGCAAGGTGTCAGGCAGAAGGTCGGTGACGTTCACCAACGACCTGTCGCCGTTCAACCGCGACTTCGTGCTCTTCCTGGAGGCGGTGCAGAAGGCCAATCCGCTGGCGAGCGTTGACTGGGCGGGCATCCGATTCTAGCGGTGGGCCGGTATGGGCCGATGCCATTAAACAAGGGCTGGCGCGTGGAGCTACACTGGCTTCCTACGCCTAATGGAAGCTCGCCCATGTTCTCCGGAAAGGTTGCGGTGGTCACCGGCTCCACCAGCGGTATCGGTCTTGGCATCGCCACGGCGCTGGCCCGGCAGGGTGCCGATATCGTATTGAATGGCTTTGGCGAGGCGGCGGAAATCGAACGCATCCGTTTCCGGTTGGAAGCTGAGTTCGGCGTGCGCGTGGCGCATGACGGTGCTGACCTGTCGCGGGGCGAGGCAGTGCGAGGCATGATCGACCGCGCCGTTGCGAAGATGGGGCGCATCGACATTCTGGTGAACAATGCCGGCATCCAGCACACGGCGTCGATCGAGGAATTTCCGATCGAGAAGTGGGATGCGATCCTGGCGCTGAATCTCTCGGCGGTGTTCCATGCAACGGCAGCGGCCTTGCCGCACATGAAGCAGCGGCGCGCAGGCCGCATCATCAACATTGCGTCGGTACACGGCCTGGTGGGCTCGGTGAACAAGTCGGCCTATGTGGCGGCCAAGCATGGCGTGGTCGGGTTCACCAGGGTGACCGCGTTGGAGAACGCGGGCACCGGCATCACCGCCAATGCGATCTGCCCGGGTTGGGTGCGGACCGCGCTGGTAGAGCAACAGATCACTGCGCTGGCCGAGCGCGAAGGCACCGATCAAGAGACCGCTGCCCGCGAGTTGCTGGCCGAGAAACAGCCCTCGCTGCAGTTCGTGACGCCCGAGCAACTGGGCGAAATGGTGGTGTTCCTGGCCTCGGATGCTGCAGCGCAGATTACCGGCACGGCGCTGCCGGTGGATGGGGGCTGGACGGCGCGCTAGCTGGCCGGCATCGGCCGCGTTGCCGACGCCGCCGCCGTTTACTGCGGCTTCGCAAACACATCCAGCCCCTTGCCCGTCTCCAACAGCGACTTCAGGCTCGACAGCACGATCGGCCAGCCCTGGCGGATGCCGGTATCCATGCCGCTGCCCGGTTCCAGCTCGTCGTGGGTAACGGTCAGCCGCACCATGTCCTGGTAGGGCACGATCTCGAAGGTGACCCGGCTGTAGGCATCGGGATTGTCGGCCTGCGAGGCGGCGGCCCAGGTGATGACCAGCCGCGAGGGCGGGGTGCTTTCCACCACTTCGCCGACCAGCTCGACCGAGCGCGTTTCGTTGGCGCGCACGTGCTGCCAGCGCGAGCCGGGTTTCCAGTCCGAGACGTTCTCGTGGCCCCAGTAGCGGCGGGCGATCTCGGGCCGGGTGATGGCCTCGAACACCTTCTGTGGCGTCGAGGCGATGTAGATCACGTGGATGAAGCGGGTAGTCTCTGCGGACATCGTCATTCTCCTTCCAGTTCGCGTTTCAGGTCATGCAGCAGGCTCAGGCGCTGCTGCTCGAACTTGCGTACCCAGCGCTCGTAGACTTCATGCAGCGGCACCGGATTGATGAAGTGCAGCTTCTCGCGGCCACGGCGTACCGTGCTGATCAGGTTGGCGTCTTCCAGCAGGCCCAGGTGCTGGGTGACCGATTGCCGGGCCATGTCCAGGTGTTCGCAGAGCTGGCCCAGGGTCTGGCCGTTGTCTTCGCAAAGCAGGTCCAGCAGCGTTCTACGCGTGGGGTCTGCCAGTGCCTTGAACACCTTGTCTGCATTCATACGGGGCGTCTTCAGTTCCAGTTGTCGATCCTGATGTCGTGTGGATTGGGCTGACCCTTGCCGGTTTCCAGCAGGGCCTTGAGGCTCAGCAGGAAGACCGCCCACTTGGTGCTGCAGTGGGAGGTGAACTCGACGCGTTCCTTCCAGCCTTCGTGGGTGAACAGGACGATGCAGTAATCGCCTTCCTGCTTCAGCACGAAGCGCGCGTGGGTGCCGATCCATTCGGCGGGACCGGCCAGGAACTGCCAGAGCACCAGTTCGCCAGGAACGAGCTGTTCCAGCTGCATTTCCATGGCGCCGATTTCCTGGCCGTTATTGGTGAAACGGACCTTTACCGTGCCGCCGACGTTGCAGTCGCCATGGGTGTCTTCGGCCCACCAGGCGGCGACGCCTTCAGGGGTGGCCAGTGCTTGATACACCCTGGCTTGCGGGGGCCTTGATGCCGACCCGGTGTGCGATATCCACCATTGCAGGTTCCTCGCCACGGGCCGGCAGGCGCCGCCCTTGGATGGACTATATGCAGGTAAATACCTGCATGTCAAATCCCGCCACGAACGCCCGGGTTTGGTAGTGCCGGCCGCTGGCCGGCATCCCGGTGGAGTCAGGGGCGTGCAGTTGCCGGCCAGCGGCCGGCACTACCAGATGCTGCCGACCTCGCAGCGGGGAGTTGACAGTGTGACAACCTACTAGTAGGTTGGCAACATGAAAGAGTCGCTCTCGCCCAAAGCCCAAGAGATCCTGGCCCACGCCCGTTCGCTGCTGGAGGCTGGTGGCTACAACGGTTTCAGCTACGCCGACGTGTCGGCGCGGGTGAACATCAGCAAGGCCAGCATCCATCACCATTTCCCCAGCAAGGTGGACCTGGTGCGCACGGTGGTTGAGCTGTACCGGGCCGAGGCGCGCGAAGGCCTGGCGCTGCTGGACCGGCAGCTGGACGACCCGCTGCAGGAGCTCAACGCCTATGTGGACTACTGGTCGAGCTGTATTGCCGGTGGCACGTCTTCGTTCTGCATCTGCGCGATGCTGGCGGCAGAGGCGCCGATGATCCCTGCGGAGATTGCCGAAGAAGTACGCGGGCATTTCGAGGATTTGAGTGGCTGGTTGGCGCTCACGTTGGAAAAGGGCGCGGCGCTGGGTCAACTGCGCCTGCAGGGTCCGGTGGCCGATGAGGCCAAGGCGTTCATGTCATCGGTGCATGGCGCGATGCTGGCCGCGCGCGGTTTCGGCGATGCGGCGACGTTTGCTGCGCTGGCACGGCTGGCCATCGCGCGGGTGAGCGCGGCTGCCTGATAGATGTGTGGTGGGCCTACGGCAACGTAGGCCTTTTCTTTGATTCAGAAGTCTACCTACTAGTAGGTTCAATCAACCCTTGGAGATGTTCCATGTCGCACTCTCTGTCCACGCTGGGCGTGATCCACACGGCCGTCAGCCTTGTACCGGTGTTCGCCGGCCTGTATGCCTTCATTCGCCATCGCGCGATCGACCCCGCGACACGCTCCGGCAAGCTGTACCTGCTTGGGCTGGTGCTGTCGGTGGCAACGTCGTTCACCGTCTCCAGTACGGGCGGGATCAACCCGGGCCACGCATTCGGAGTGATCGTGCTGCTGGTGGCGTTCGGCGGCGTGCTGGCGGCCCGGCTGCGCTGGCTGGGTGGCGCCGCACCTTACGTGTCGACATTTGCGCTGTCTTTCAGCTTCCTGCTGTCGCTGGTGCCGGGCGTGAATGAAACGCTGACACGGTTGCCGGCAGCGCATCCGATTGCTGCGGCGCCGATGGCGCCGGTGGTGCTGCACACGCTGCTGGGATTGGCGGTGGTGTTTGTGATCGGCTTTGCCGCGCAGTGCTGGCGCATGCGGGTTCAACCGGTTCGCAGGCGCCCTTGAGCAGAGGCGCCTCAGTCCCGCACCGCGAGCGCAGCCAGCAGCGACTGCGGTTCGATCAGCGCAGCCGAACGTGTGGCATCCACCCGAACGTGCCGGCTGCAGAAGTTGAACGGTCGACCCTGGGCCGGCGAGGCTGCGTCTGGAGATGCGTCCGGTGTTTCGATTTCCAGCACTTCATCTACCGCCAGCGCCAGGGTTGCGGTGCCGGCGCTGATCAACAGCATGGCTGGGCTGCCGCCATCGAATGCCGGTTGCCCGCTGAGCCTGCGCAGGTCGGCCACCGGCAATGGCTGCCCCCGTACCTCCAGGTTCCGCCTGCCATGCTGATCTGCAGGGCCGAAGGTCTCGGGGCCGCGTATTTCCACGGCCACCTGTACGTCGATCGCGAACAGGGCCGTGCCTGCGCGCAGGACGACAACCTCGAACAACTCGGCGGGCGAGGCACGTGTTTCCGTTGAAGGTTGAGCAGGTACAGGCATGCTGTGGATCTGGCAGGAACGATGGGTAACGCGGCTTGAATGATGACGTGCGCAGGGAGCACGCGGCCGCGTGGGACTACGCGCGCAAGGCGGCGGTTCAGCTGGATCCGACGGGCGCATGGCGGGCACTGAGCGCGCCGATGCGCGGAAAGTGCGGACGCAGCAGGCCGACGAGCTGATCCATGCCCGGAACGGAATGGCCGAATTCGTCCCATCGCGCATTGACCAGGCCGGACACCACGACCTGCCCGGTCTCGATGCGGGTCATGGCCCAATAGGGAACAGCACGCGTGCTGATCGCCATGTCCAGTACCGGCACGACGGCAGCATGCGATCGGCTGTCCTGGATGCGGCGCTTGACCGCTTCCAGCCCGTCGGGCGGACCTTCGATGTACTGGAAAAACCGCTGCCCGTCGACGAGCAGCGCTCCGGTGACGTCCACGCGACGGTTGAACGTGGCAGAGCGGGAGACGATCTGCCGGAGCATTTCATCGGAGATCCCAGCCGACATATGGCTGGAGTAGGCAAATGCGTTGAGCATGGAAGGGGCTTCTTGTGACGCCCGTCACTATACGTGGGGCGCCGTAGCCTGCCGTGAGCCTTTCCTCACGCATCACCGGGGAGTGATGCGTTGGATCAGCAGCCCACCAGCCGGTCCGCGCCAATTCCGCCGCGATGCTGGCTGCGGTATTCGGTAGGACTGGCGTCCACCTGGCCGCGGAAGTGCCGACGGAACGATTCCTGCGAACCAAAGCCGGCCTGTTCTGCTATCCACTGCAGGGGCCGGTCGGTGGTTTCCAGCAGCTCGCGCGCGAAGGCCACGCGCTCGCGGATCAGCCAGTCGATGGGTGACAGGCCGGTGGCTTCCAGGAACTGCCGCTGCAGCGTGCGCTGGCTGAGCGCTGCCTGCTCGGCAAGACTGCCCAGCGAGTGCGGCTCGCGCAGGTTGCGGCGCATCCATTCCATCAGTTTCGCCAGCCGCGTGGGCTCGCCGTTGGGAATGGCACGGCTGACGCGCTGGCTGCGCCCGGCGTCGCGCCACGGCGCCAGTACCAGCCGCTCGGCCACCAGGTTGGCCACGCGCGCGCCGTAGTCCTTGCGCACCATGTGCAGCATCATGTCCATGCCGGTGGCCGAGCCGGCCGAGGTGATGACGTTGCCGGTATCGACGTACAGCACGTCTTCGCGCACATCGATGCGTGGGAAGTCGCGCGCCAGCGCTTCGGTGAGGCGCCAGTGGGTGGTGGCCTGGCGGCCATCGAGCAGCCCGGCCCAGGCCAGCACGAAGGCGCCAGAGCAGATCGAGGCGATGCGTGCGCCACGGACGTGGGCGCGGACGAGTGCATCGAGCAGTGCCTGCGGCGGGCGTTCGCTGGGTTCGCGCCATCCGGGAATGACGATGATGTCGGCGTCATCAACAGTGCTGAGATCGTAGGGCAGCTGCACCTGTGCATTGCCGAGCATGCGCAGTGCACCGGGTTCACCCGCGCACAGCTGGGTGCGGTACCAGGCCACGCCCAGTTCTGGCCGCACCGGTGCGAACAGGCCGACCGCACAACCGAATTCGAACAGCCCCTGGCCGTGGCAGGCAACGATGGCGACGAGCGGTGCGCTGGGATCGGCGGGTGGGCTGGGCATGGCTTGATGCTACGGGTGCAGATGCGTGGCGCTGCGTGGTGCGCGGGCATGAGGTGATGCCGGGCAGGCATATGGAGCGGTCGCTCCCTTCCTGTAGACCCGCGCCCACGCTCGGTTCAGTGCCGGCGGGGTGGATGCATCTGACGCCGTCGCGAAGAGCAGCCGAGCGTGGGCTCGGCTCTACAGGCAGCAGCGCACCGTTGCGGCCGCCTAACGTCATTACCAGCGGTCATGTGGGTGGCCGGATGTTACGGCTGGGTGACGCGATCGCGCCTGTCGCGGTGGGTGAACAGGCCCTTGAATGGAAGCGTGTTTCCGGCCCACCCCCACGAGCCCCCATGCCTGCTGCCCACGCCCCTGTGCTGAACACTCTCGCCGTCCTGATCGCCAGCGTTCTGGCCGCATCGCCTGGCCATGCGGCTGATGCCGATGCGGATCCTGCTGCCACCGCTGCAACGGCCAACGTGGCAGCGTCCACGCTGGATGCGGTGGTCGTCACCGGGTCGCGCACCAGCACGCGCACGGTGAAGAACAGTTCCACCCCGATCGATGTGATTTCCGCAGAGGACCTTGCTGCAACTGGCCAGGGCAACCTGCTGGAAGCGTTGCAACGTTCGCTGCCGTCGCTGAGCCAGATCGGCGGCTACCAGAGCGACCAGGAGAGCCTGATCCGTGGCTACCAGCTGCGCAATCTGTCGCCGGGTTACACGCTGGTGCTGGTGAACGGCAAGCGCCGCAATGCCAGTGCCTATGTGAGTGGTGCCAACGGCGGCGGTTTCCCCGGCCATGCCTGGGCTGACCTGGCGTTGATTCCAGTCTCGGCGATCGACCATGTGGAAGTGCTGCGCGATGGCGCGTCGGCCATCTATGGTTCGGACGCGATCACCGGCGTGGTCAACGTGATCCTGAAGTCGCAGGCGCATGGCGGTGACCTGTCGGTTGAGAGCGGGCAGAGCATTGATGGCGATGGCTCGCGCACCAGCGTGCGTGCCAACGTGGGCCTGCCATGGGGCGCCGATGGCTTCGTCAACCTGTCCGGTGAAACCACCCGCCAGCATCATGCCATCCGCAGCCGCCGCTACATCGACGGCTACCTGAGCTACCCGGCGGTGGATGCCAATGGCGATCGGGTAGCGTTGCGCCCGAACAACCGGTTGCCCGCGGGTGCGTCGCCGAACCCGGCCGAGGCCAACCGCGATGCCGAGGCCAACATCATCCTCAGTTCGCCATCGTATGCGCTGAAGGCGTTTGCGGTGAACGTGGGCCATGGCCTGGGCGAGAGCGCGCAGTTCTACGCCAATGCCACCGCCAGTGATCGCACCGCGCAGGCGATCCAGAACTTCCGCCTGCCGGCGACCATCTTCACCACCTACAAGGCGCCGGGTGTGCTGAGCGTGTTTCCCGATGGGTTCCTGCCCGTGCTGGAGACCAAGGAGAAGCAGTACACCGGTACCGCGGGCGTGAAGGGCCAGATCGCGGGCTGGGACTACGACGCAAGCCTGACCGGCAACCGCAGCACGGTACGCACCTATACCCGCAATTCGGTGAACTACTCGCTGCCGTACCCCGGTTCGCCCACCGACTTCTATGACGGCAAGCTGGACTACCAGCAGGGCATCGCCAACCTGGACCTGCGCCGTGGCTTCGAGGTGGCCGCCTTTGCGTCACCGCTGGAAGTGAGCGCCGGCGCCGAGTACCAGCATGAACAGTATGAGCGCGGCGCAGGGCAGTGGGAGTCCTACACCGGCTTCGGTGCCGCCGCGTTCGTGGGCTACTCCACCGCCGATGCGGTGAAGGCGACGCGCAACAGCAAGGCGGTCTATGTGGGTGCGGCCAGCAACATCACCGCGCGCTGGTATCTGGATGCCGCTGCACGCTGGGAAGATCATTCCGACTTCGGCAGCGTGTCCACGGGCCGCCTGACCACGCGCTTCGACTTCACCGACGCGTTGGGTGTACGCGCGACGGTCAGTAACGGCTTCCATGCGCCCAGCCTGGGCGCGCAGTTCTACCAGGCCACCGGCAGCTGCCCGTGCGGCACCACGCTGGTGGCACAGGTGTCTTCGCCGGCGGCGATTGCGTTGGGTGCTACGCCGCTGAAGCCCGAGAAAGCCACCAACTACAGCCTGGGCGTGACCTGGGACCCGAGCCCGGCGTTCCACCTGGCCGTGGATGCCTACCAGATCGACATCCGCGGCCAGCTCGGCCAGTCCAGCCAGATCGGTTACAACGCGCAGGATCCAGCGCGCATTACCGACAACAGCGGCACGGTGCTGAGTGCGGCGCAGAAGAACACCATCGATGCCTTGCTGGGTTCAGCCGGCATCAGCATCCTGCCGGGTGATGCGTTCTACGCCAGCTACTTCACCAATGTGGGCAATACCCGCACACGCGGTGTCGAGCTGACCCTGGAAGCGAACCAGGAAACGGCGTGGGGCAAGCTGCGCTGGAGCTATGCGGCCAACGTCGGCCGCACCACGATCCGGAAGGTCAGTGATATTCCGGCGGCGCTGCAGGGGCTGCCCAACATCAACCTGCTGACCAAATCCAGCGAGTACGCACTGCGCTTCCGCACGCCCAGCTACACCCAGGTGGCAGGCCTGGGCTGGCAGAACGGGCGCTGGCGCTCGAATGTCGACTTCACCTACTACGGCCCGATCAAGCGCCTGAACAACGGCGTGGAATACAGGCAGCCGCCGGTGCTGGTGACCAACCTTTCAGGTGCGGTGGAGCTGGGTGCGGGCTGGAGCGCGGCGCTGGGCATCAACAACGTGTTCGACAAGCGCACGCGCAAGGTGCCGGAGTACGCGCGCAGTGCTACCGATGTGGCCAGCATCGAGACGACGTGGGATTCGGGCGATGTGCTGAGCCGGATCGGGACGTTCTGGTACGGGCGGATCAATTACCGGTTCTGAGGTGGAGCAGCCGAGCATGGCTCGGCTCTACAAAGGCAACAGCAGCCGAGCATGGCTCGGCTCTACAAAGGCAACAGCAGCCGAGCATGGCTCGGCTACAAAAGGCGAAAGGCGGCCGGCGGTAGTCCGGCATCATCGAGGAGCAGTTCATGTCTTCTGCATTGAAGGTGGTTGCAGTGGTAGGGTCACCGACCAGCTCGGCGACGTCGCGCACGTTGCTGCTGATGCGGCACCTGTTGGCGTCGTTGCAGCAGCGGGTACACGCCAGCGTGGAGCTGGTGGAGCTGGCGCCGATCGCGCGCTCGTTGGGGCAGTCGTTGTCGCGCGATGAGGCGGAGCCTGCGGTGGAGCAGGCGCTGCAGACGATCGAGGCGGCCGAGCTGCTGGTGGTGGCCGCGCCGGTGTATCGGGGGTCGTATCCGGGGCTGTTCAAGCACCTGGTCGACTTCATCGGGCTGGAGGCGCTGGTGGATACACCGGTGCTGCTGGCGGCGACCGGTGGCAGCGAGCGCCATGCACTGGTGATCGACCATCAGTTGCGGCCGTTGTTCAGTTTCCTGCAGGCGCACACCCTGCCGATCGGAGTGTATGCCACGCCGGCCGACTTCGATGGCGAACACATCAACAGTGCAGCGTTGCAGGCCCGCATCGCGCTGGCGACCGAGCGTGCGGCCGGGCATCTGGCCGTGCAGGCGCCGGCGGTACCGGCGCCGCTACGACGCATTGCCTGACGGCATAACCGACGGCGCTTTGCTTATGGCCAAGGCGCATCTGCATGGCCGGATCTGACCGCCGATTGTCGCCTGGTATCGCCACCGCAAGCACCGGCATCCCTAGCATCGAGATCGAAGCGGCATCGCATTGCCGGCCCTGATGAGGACACTCCCGTGGCGTTGGACGCAGCAAGCAAACCCATCCTGTTCCTGCTCGACCGCGAGTTCGAGGATGGCCAGATTCCTGGCCAGCGTTTCTTCTGCCGGCACAGCCTGCTGCTGGAAGGGGCGCTGTCGAGCATCGACGGCCTCGACGCGCAGCTGGATGTGCGCCGCATCGGCTTCGCGCGGCCACGCCGCGAGGTGATCGCCGAGATCGGCGAGCAGGACCAGTCGTTGCCCAAGCTGGTGCTGCCGCAGGGTGTGCGCAGCGAGCTGGCCAGTGGCGTGCATCAGGACCGCCAGTACATCTCCGGTGCCGAGCCGATCCTGGCCGCGCTGAACGGATTGCTTGGCATTCCTGTGGCCCACCCCTGAGCGAGGACGCGACCGTGAGCTATCTCATCAGTGTGCTGGACAAGAGCCCGGTGGCCGAGGGTGCCTCGCCCGAACAGGCGCTGCGCAACAGCCTGCAGCTGGCGCAGCGTGCCGAGCAGCTGGGTTACCACCGGTACTGGTTCGCCGAGCACCATGCTGCCCCGGCGCTTGCCAGCCCTGCGCCGGAAGTGCTGGCAGCCTGGGTGCTGGCGCAGACGCGGCGCATGCGCATCGGCAGTGGCGGGGTGATGCTGCGCCACTATGCGCCGTACAAGGTTGCAGAGAGCTTCAACCTGCTGGCGGCGTTGGCGCCGGGGCGCGTGGATCTGGGGGTGGGCAAGGCGCCCGGTGGCCTGCCAGCATCGACCGCCGCGCTGGCGGCAGGACGCCCGGCATTCGCCGATTTCGACCAGCAGCTGCGCGACCTGGAGGGCTATCTGTCCGGTGCCACGACCGAGGCGCTGGCGCGCCCGATTCCACAGCAGGCGCCTGAGCGCTTCCTGCTCGGGGCCAGCCCACAGAGCGCGAAGCAAGCAGCCGAGCTGGGCTGGCGCTTCGTGTACGCCGCGCACTTCGATGGCGACCCGAAACATATCGAGGCTGCGTTCGACGCTTACCGCAGCGTCTCCTCGCAGCCCCCGCTGCTGGCCACGGTGGCCTTCGCCGCACCGACTGCCGAAGCAGCAGCGCGTCATATCGGCGCGCTGCGCGTCTACAAGCTGCACCTCGGTCCCGGGCAGGCGGTGAACCTGCCCAGCCCCGAGGCGGCTGCCGAGTACGCGCGCCAGGTGGGCGTGGCCGACTTCCGCATCGAGGAAACGCGCCCCAGCGTGCTGTCCGGTGATGCGCAGCATGTGCGCGGCGAACTGGACGCGCTGCACCGGCGTTTCGGCGTGGGCGAATTCATCCTCGACGCGCCGGTGGCCGACCTCGACGCACGCCTGACATCCCTCGAACTGCTGTCGCCTGCGCCGCGCGCGGCGGTGGCCTGACCTGCAGGAGCGATTCCCAATGAGCACGACCCCGCGCCACATTCCGTTCGGCATCATGCTGCAGGGCCCCGGCAGCCACATGCATGCCTGGAAGCATCCGTCCAATCCGGCTGATGCCAGCGTCAACCTGCAGTTCTACATCGACATCGCACGCACGGCCGAGGACAACGGTATCGCCTTCGGCTTCGTGGCCGACGGGTTGTATATCAACGAGAAGTCGATCCCGCATTTCCTCAACCGCTTCGAGCCGATCTCGCTGCTGTCGGCGCTGGCCACGGCAACGAAGAAGATCGGCCTGGCGGGTACGCTGTCGACGTCCTACAGCGATCCGTTCACCGTGGCCCGCCAGTTCGCCTCGCTGGATCTGCTCAGCGGCGGCCGTGCCGGCTGGAACGTGGTGACCTCGCCACTGGAGGGTTCGGGCCGCAACTATGGCCGGCCACACCCGGAACATGCGCTGCGCTACCAGATCGCCGACGAGTATCTGGAGGTGGTGCAGGGGCTGTGGGATTCCTGGGACGACGACGCCTTCGTGCGCGAGCGCGACAGCGGTATCTTCTTCGCGCCGGAAAAGTTCCGCCGCCTCGACCACAAGGGCCGCTTCTTCCAGGTGGAAGGGCCGCTCAACATCCAGCGTTCGCCGCAGGGCCAGCCGGTGATCTTCCAGGCCGGTTCGTCCGACGACGGCATCGCGCTGGCCGGCAAGTACGCCGACGCGGTGTTCACCCACTCGCCGTCGCTGGAGGAAACCCGCGCGTTCACCCAGAAGGTGAAGAATTCGGCGATCGCGCATGGCCGCAGCGGCAATGACGTGAAGATCTTTCCGGGCATCGGCCCCATCGTCGGCCGTACTGCCGAGGAGGCCGAAGCCAAGTACCAGGCGATCGCCGCACTGGCCACGCTGGAGGATGCGCTGGCCTATCTCGGCCGGTTCTTCGATCACCACGATTTCAGCCAGTACGACCCGGATGCACCGTTCCCGGAGCTGGGTGACATCGGCAGCAACTCGTTCCGTTCCACCACCGACCGCATCAAGCAGGATGCGCGTGAGAAGGGCTTGAGCCTGCGCCAGGTGGCGTTGGAAGCGGTGAGCCCGCGACCGAACTTCATCGGCACGCCGGAGCACGTGGCCGATGAGCTGATCCGCTGGTTCGATGCCGGTGCCAGCGATGGCTTCATTCTCGGCTTTGCCGCGCAGCGCGAGGGCCTGGACGATTTCGTGACCCAGGTATTGCCGATCCTGCAGGCGCGGGGCTACCACCAGCGCGCGCTGGAAGGGCAGACGCTGCGCGAGCATCTGGACCTGCCGTACAAGGCAAGCCGCCATGCGACCGATGCCGAGCCGGCACGGAAGGCGGGATAAGGCGATGAGCGGAGAAACCGCGGTAGCGCCGGGCCGCGCCCGGCGGACTTACCCAACCAGCGGCATATTGCCGGAGATCGCGGCACGCGCCGAGGCCACAATCGCGATCCGCCATGACCTGCACCGGCACCCGGAGCTGGCCTTCGAGGAGCATCGCACCAGTGCCCGCGTGGCCGAGCTGCTGCAGCAATGGGGCTATGAGGTCACCACCGGCCTCGGCGGCACCGGCGTAGTCGGCACGCTGCAGCGCGGGCAGGGCAGCCGTCGCCTGGGCCTGCGTGCCGACATCGATGCGCTGCCGATCCGCGAGGACTCCGGCCTGGCCTACGCCAGCCAGACCGAGGGCCTGATGCATGCCTGTGGTCACGATGGGCATACCGCGATCCTGCTGTCCGCCGCGCATTACCTCGCCCATCACGGCAATATCGACGGCACCCTGCAGCTGGTATTCCAGCCTGCAGAGGAGACGGGTTCGGGCGCGTCGAAGATGATGGCCGATGGCCTGTTCGAACGCTTCCCGGTGGATGCGATCTATGGGCTGCATAACTGGCCGGGCGTGCCGGTGGGGCACTTCGGCTTTGTCGATGGCCCGGCGATGGCGTCGGTGGACTGGGCGCGGCTGAAGGTGATCGGCAAGGGCGGCCACGGTGCCGAGCCACAAGGGAGTGTCGACCCGATCCTGGCGGCGGCGCATATCGTCACCGCATTGCAGAGTGTGGTGTCGCGCAATGTCGACCCGCGGCAGATGGGCGTGGTTACGGTTGGCTCGATTCACGGCGGGCAGGCCGCCAACGTGATTCCGGACGTGGTCGAGCTGAAGCTGACCGTGCGCGCCTATCTGCCGGAAGTGCGCGACACGCTGCGGCGGCGGGTCACGGAACTTGCCGAGCAGACCGCCGCCGCGTTCGGCGCGCGCGCCGAGATTGAATTCCCGCGCGGCTTCCCCAGCGTGATCAACCACCCGCAGCAGACTGCGTACATCCGCGAGGTGGCGCTGCAGGGCTTCGGCGCCGAACAGGTGGTGCCCGACTTCGCACCGCGCACCGCCAGTGAGGACTTTGCCTTCCTGCTGCAGGCGCGGCCCGGCAGCTTCGTGTTCGTCGGCAACGGCGACAGCGCACCGTTGCACAGCCCACGCTATGTGTTCAACGACGCCGCCATTGCACCCGCTGCCAGCCTGTGGGCACGGCTGGCCGAAGACTATCTGGTGAAGGACGTGGCATGAGCAGCAACGAACGCTTCCTCTACACCTCGGTGGATGACCCACTGGCGCGGCCGCTGTTCGACGGCCTGGAGCAGGAGTACGACAGCCGCTACGCCGACGTGCGTCGACGCATCGGTGGCAGCGCCCGCGAGGA
Source organism: Stenotrophomonas sp. DDT-1 (assembly GCF_001580555.1). NCBI lineage: Bacteria > Pseudomonadati > Pseudomonadota > Gammaproteobacteria > Lysobacterales > Lysobacteraceae > Stenotrophomonas > Stenotrophomonas sp. DDT-1. The sequence goes on along the minus strand of NZ_LEKR01000001.1, from coordinate 79,000 downwards.
GCTGCAGCGCTATCCGGCGCAGGCCTTTGCGGCCCCGGTGGGCGCCTTCGTGCTGCTGCTGCGCGACGGGGTGGCGATTTCCGGCGGTGCGTTCATGCCGCACCGTGATCCGGATACCGCCGAATTCAAGCGCATCTGGACGCTGCCCGGGCTGCGTCGCCAGGGCATTGCGCGGCGCGTGCTGCAGGAGCTGGAAGAGCAGGCGGCGCGGCAAGGGTATCGGCGGGTGTTCCTGACGACGGGCTTCCGCCAGCCTGAAGCTGTTGGCCTGTACCTCAGCCATGGTTACACCGCGCTGTTCGATCTGGATGCGGATCCCGAAACCATTGCGCACCTGCCGTTCGAAAAGCACCTGCGGGCACCGGCGCCCCCCATCCTGCCTGCGCAGATCCAGCTGCAAGGAGCCCACGCGTGAGCACGCCTTCGACCGCGCTGGATGGCATTGCAACCCGGCCGGCGCCAGCGCCGGCGCTGAAGATCGTGCCGGCCCGGCATCCGCTGCAGGTCTTCGGCACGGTGCTGGCACTGGCGCTGATCCTGATCGGGCTGCAGTCCGTGCTGGGCAATCCGCGCTGGGGCTGGGGCACCTTCGCCGAATGGTTCTTCGCGCGCCCGGTGCTGGAGGGGCTGGGCCGTACGCTGCTGCTGACCGCGCTTGGCACTGCGCTCGGCTTCGCGCTGGGTACGCTGCTCGCGCTGGCCCGGGTGTCCGGCTCGCCGCTGCTGTCGGCGGTGTCGTGGGGCTACGTGTGGCTGTTCCGCTCGATCCCGCTGCTGGTGCTGTTGCTGCTACTGAACAACCTGGGCTACCTGTACAGCACCATCGAGCTGGGCGTGCCGTTCACCGGCATCAACCTGTTCTCGTACCCGACCACGCAGCTGATCGGTGTGTTCACTGCCGCGGTGCTGGGCCTGACCCTGAACCAAGCCGCGTTCTCGGCCGAAGTGATCCGCGGCGGCATTCTGTCGGTTGACCACGGCCAGTACGAGGCCGCGGCCGCGCTGGGCCTGCCACGTGGCCGCCAGGTGCGCCGCATCATCCTGCCGCAGGCGATGCGCTCGATCCTGCCGGCCGCGTTCAACGATGTGATCGGCCTGGCCAAGAGCACGTCGGTGGTCTACGTGCTGGCGCTGCCTGAGCTGTTCTACACGGTGCAGGTGATCTACCGCCGCAACCTGGAGGTGGTGCCGCTGCTGATGGTGGCCACGGTCTGGTACCTGGTGATCCTGACCGTACTTTCACTGCTGCAGCGGCGCGTGGAGCAGCGTTTCGCGCGCGGCCAGCTGCAGCGCGAGCGCTCGGCATCGCACGTGTCATCGCTGCTGCGCGTGCAGAGTGATGCTGCTCCGCGCGTGATCCACCGACCGCGCATCGCCACCCAGGTCGAAGCGGGCGAGGGCGCGGCGGTGTCGCTGCACGGCGTAGGCAAGGTGTTTGGCGACCAGCCGGTGCTGGAGGATGTGAACCTGGACCTGCGCGCCGGCAGCGTGACGGTGCTGATCGGCCCATCGGGCGCCGGCAAGTCCACGCTGCTGCGGCTGATCAACCACCTGGAGCGTGCCGACAGCGGCTACGTGACCGTCGGCGGCCAGTTGATCGGCTACCGCCGTGACGGTGACACCCTGTACGAACTGCCCGAGCGTGAGATCCGCCGTCGGCGTGCCGAAGTGGGCATGGTGTTCCAGGGCTTCAACCTGTTCCCGCACCTGACCGCGCTGGAGAACATCATCGAAGCGCCGATCGCAGTACGCGGTGTGCCGCGCGCGCAGGCCGAGCAGCAGGCGCGCACGCTGCTGGAACGGGTCGGCCTGGCCGACAAGGCCGATGCCTTCCCGCGCCAGCTGTCCGGTGGCCAGCAGCAGCGCATCGCGATCGCCCGCGCGCTGGCGTTGCAGCCAAAGGTACTGCTGTTCGATGAGCCGACCTCGGCGCTGGACCCGGAGCTGGTGGCCGAAGTGCTCAGCGTGATCGAAGAGCTGGCCCGTTCCGGCACCACGCTGGTGATCGTCACCCATGAGCTGGGCTTCGCCCGCCGCGTGGCCGACCACGTGGTGATGATGGACCAGGGACGGGTGATCGAGCAGGGCACGCCCGAGGCCCTGTTCGAGCGCCCGCGCCAGCAACGCACCGCCGATTTCCTGGCCAAGACCCTGTAACCCCGGAAGGAACACCATGAGCCCTGCAGCACCGCGTCGCCCCTCGCGCAGCACCCTGTTGATCGTGGCGGTGCTGGTCATCGGCATTGCCGGCATCGTCTATTCGCGCGTACGCCAGGCACCGGATGCCGGCACCGTGGCCGCGACCAGCCTGGCCGGTGCGAACACGGCCGTGCTGAAGGGCACGTTTGACCCGAAGGCGCAGGCGTTGATCCCCGCCGGCTATCAGTTCGTCACCCCTGGTGCGTTTACCGTAGCCACCCATCCGGGGCAGCTACCGCTGGCCGACTACGGCGCCGACAGCAAGGACGTGGTCGGCATCGAGCCCGACATCGCGCGGCTGATTGCCGATGCGTTGGGCCTGAAGCTGGTGATCGTGCCGGTCGCGTGGGCGGACTGGCCGCTGGGGCTGGAATCGGGCAAGTACGATGCGGTGCTGTCGAACGTGACGGTGACCGAAGAGCGCAAGAAGAAGTTCGACTTCTCCAGCTACCGCTACGATCTTCTGGGCATCTACACGCGCAGCGATGGGCCCATCCAGAAGATCGAGAAACCCGCTGATGTGGCCGGGCTGAAGGTGGTGGTGGGTGCCAGCACCAACCAGGACCAGATCCTGCGGCAGTGGGACCGGCAGAACATTGCGGCCGGCCTGAAACCGGTGGAGTACCAGTACTTCGATGACGCCGTGGTCGGCCGCTTGGCGGTGATCACTGGCCGCGCCGATGTCTCGTTCGAGCCCAATGCCACCGGCGCCTACTCGGCACGCGATGGCAAGGTGCGGCGCGTGGGCCTGTTCCCCGGGGGCTGGCCGAACGCTGCGGCGATCTCGGTGACCACGCGCAAGGGCAGCGGCCTGGCCGATGCGGTGACGCAGGCGTTGAACACCCAGATCGGCAGCGGCACCTATGCGCAGGCATTGAAGCGCTGGAACGTGGCCGAGGAGGCGGTGCCGCAATCGCAGACCAATCCGCCGGGCTTGCCGACGCTGCAATGACACCGGGCGTGGCCCGGCGCTACCGCTGCTTCTGTAGAGCCGAGCCATGCTCGGCTGCAGTTCGCGCGGTGCGCGATGAGTCGAGCATGGCTCGACTCTACAGGAGCATCCACGCATGGCGTGGATCTACTGGCGGAGTCTGCTTTCTGTAGAGCCGAGCCATGCTCGGCTGCTCTACCAACGCGCCTCCAGCGTTCTGAATGGTCTTGCCAGGCGCATGCCCTCCGCATCGAACGCGGTAACGTCGCGCCCATCCACACGCACGGTCTTCGGCATCGTCCGCGCCGGCCACCAGACCTTTACCGCCGTCCCACTGCGCAGGCCCTTGCCCAGCGTGATCGATAGCGTGCCGTCGCGTTGCCGTGCCTGCATCTGCAACGTGCCATACGCGGTGGGCAGGCCTTCCACCGCCAATCCATCGCCAGCCACCCAAGACGGTGGCGTGCCCGGCAGCAGCGAGAGCACATCATCGTCTTCGCGCATCAGCATGCCGAACAGCGTGCGGCCGTATTCGGCACCGATCCAGGTGTGCGGCATGTCGCCCAGGTAGCGAGGAAAGCGCAGGCGTGAGTGCACGACCTCGGCCAGCACCTGCCACTGAAGCGGGCGCCGGTCATGCAGCAGCCCCTGCAGCAGCTCATCGGCGACCTGCGGCTGGCCCAGGTGCACATAGCTCAGCACGTTGCGGATCTCGTACGGTGTGTACGCATACAGCGCACCGGGCTGGCTGCGCTTGCGCACATCGTCCAGATAGCGCGCGAAGGTGGTCCGCAGCGCCTCGGCGGGCAACACGCTCTGTGCGCCGGTCGGGTCCAGTGCGATCGAAACGCCGGTGGGATCGCCATCGCCCAGATCGGCCGAGGAGGGAATGAAGTCGATGCCCTTCCACGCCATCGTCGCCCGGATCGAGGCATGCAGCGCGTCGTAAAGCAGTTTGTACTGTTCGCGTGCCCACGCTGCGGTCTCGTGGTCGCCCAGCGATTCGGCCAGCCACGCGCCGTCGTGCCAGCCCTTCAGGCCCCAATAGTCGTCCCAGTAGCTGTGGGTGGGCGAGGGGTAGCCCTCATGGCTGATCGACGGCGCAAGAATGCCCGCGAACCGTTCCGGCGAAGGCTGGTCAGCCTTGTAACCGGGCACCAGCGTACGTTCGCGCAGTTCCTGCAGGAAGCGCAGCGCTGCTTTCACTTTCGGCAGATAGCCACGCACCGACTCGGGGCCGCCGTCCAGGCGCGCGACATCGGCCACCAGCGCGACGTACTGGCCCTGACTGTCGTACTCGATGTCCGATCCAAAGCCGGTGTTGACGCTGCCATCGTCGTTGAGGATCGGCGAGACCAGGCCGTTGGCATGCACGCCGTGTTCGCTGTACCAGGCCAGGTAATCGCGCGCGACACGCGCTTCGCCCATGCGCAGCAGCACCGCCGAGGTGGCCATGCCGTCGCGGATGAAGGAGCGGTTGTAGTTGCGCGGGCCGGGCTGCATGGCTGGACCGGTCTGGTTGATCAGCATGTAGGCGGCCTGCGCGCGCAGCATGTCCACCAGCGACGGATCGGGCAGGCGCAGGCCGACCTGGCCCAGCCGTGCCTGCCAGTCCGCAGACGCCTGCGTGGCCAGTGAATCAAACGCCGCATTGGCATCGCGGGGCAGCGTGGCCAGATCCAGCGCAGGCGCTTCGGGCAGCACGCCATTGGCATCGGCGGCGGCGGTGCCCAACGGGAACGCGACCACGATGGCATCACTGGTTCCCGGCGCCAACGAGACGCGGTAGTTCAATGCAGCCGAGGCAAGCCCCTGGTCATCACGCGCCTGTTGCGTGGAAGGCAGCTGGCCGGCAGCGAGGGTCGCGGTGATCTCCGTTGCGCCATCCTTGCCGAATGGCGCCGCGCCCGACGCAGCCACCGGCGTGAGCGACTGCAGCAGCGTGCGCCCATTGATACGCAGGGCCTGCCCGTCGATGGTCACCTCGCGGATCGGGGACAGCCCGCCGTTCTGCCACGGTGGATTCATCTGCATCGGGCGCACCACGAGGCTGAGCGTGCCTTCGATCTTCGTGCTTCCCGTGTTCTGCAGCCGATGCCGCAGGAAGGTCACCGGCTGGCCATCGCGCTCGATGGCGAATACTTCACTGCGCAGCTGCAGGCCGGGTTGCGGTGACCAGGTGGCGGAGGGCATCGGCTTCCAGCCGTCGCGCAGGGCATGCTGCATGGCCTGCCCGGCGGCGCCGGCGGTTTGGCCATCGGCATTGCGCCAGATGGGCTGCACCAGCGGTGCGCCCTTGAAGGCTTCCAGGTTGCCGTACTCATCGAAGATCGACTTCTGTCGTCCTGCATGCACACCCACGGCCATCCAGTAGGTCTGCTGCATCTGCAGCGAGGCCGGGAACAATGCGCGCTGGGCGCCGCTGGCGACGATCTGATACTGCTTCATCGGCGTCATCACGGCATTCGGACCGAGCAGGCGCAGGCGTGCGATCTGCGGCGCAGCGCCGTCCACGCTCAGGCGGAAAGCACGCAATGGTTGTGCTGCAGTGGCGGCCAGCCAGCTTTGCCGGTGACTGGCCGCCTGTGCATCGTGTGCGAGGTCCTGCCAACGGCCCTGTGCATCCTGCGCCTGTAGTCGGGCGGCGCCTCGTGCGCCATCGGCCCAGTCGACCACCAGGCCAGCCGTTGATTGGGCCTGCGGCAGCGTGATCTCGAGCGCATGGGCGCCTGGCTTCCCGACGGGAATCGCGACGGCAGCGCCGCCCAGCCACAGCGCCGCTGCCTGCGTTGCATCGATACCGCTGATGCGTGCGCCGAGCGTGCTGTCCAGCGGCTCCATCTCGAAGATCGACACGCCCCAATCGGAAGTGCGCTGCGGGCTGGCCAGCCGCAGGTAGCGCGCTTGGCGCGGCGCGAAGTACAGCGTTTCCACGTCGCTCAGCGAATCGGCCATCGTGTACGCGGTCTGCCACTGCCTGCCGTCCAGTGAGGTCTGCAGCGAATAGCCTTCCGGATTGGAGACATCCCAGGTGAGGCGCGCGCCGGCCAGCGTTGCAGGCGTGCCGAGATCGATCTGGAACCAGTGGCCCGGACTGAATGCGCCGCCGGTAACGGTCTTCGGGTTGCCGTCGATCAGGTGGCTGATCGCCATCGCCGGCACCTGCTGCGAGGAACTGCTGGCCTGCCATTGGCTGCGCGGGGGAAGGGGCTGTGCCTGTGCGCTGGAGGCCAGGGCGGCCAACAGCAGGGTGGCGGCAGCTCGCCATGGAATGGCTGAGCGGGAGAGCTTGGAGCGTTCGGCGCGCAATGTCATTACGTACAGCCTCGCAGGTTCTGCCGGTATCGGGCGAGCGCTACGCTAGCAAGGGATGTAATCGGTTACATGACGCGCTGCAATAGGTTGCGGATGATCCCCGGTCGCCTCCTTCGTGGGCTTGAGTCACGATTCATCGATGGGACTGACGCATGTGGCTCTGGACGCCTGCCGGCTAGGTCATACGCTGATTGATAACGACCTCAGGTCTGAAATGGATTGATGATGGAATTCAGCTTCACGCTGATGTATCGGGTGCCCGATACCGGAGAAGATCTCAGTGCATTTGAGCGATGTCTTGCAGAGTCGGGATGTGACGATGCATTGCTGGGCAGCGGTTTGCCGGGCATCTTGGCGTTGCGATTCTGGCGAGAGGGAACGGCCGCAAACGATGTCGCGCGTGACACATGCGCGCAGGTCCAGAAGGCGCTCCCGGAAGCCGAGTTGATAGCGGTGCATTTTGATGTCAGCAATGCTGCCAGCGTCTCTACCTGCAGTTTCGCCAGAGCTGAGCCTGCTTGACTTCCACTGAACACGTTTCAGAAGCAGCCGAGCATGGCTCGGCTCTACAGGGCCTTGGGATACATGACGCCCCGTCACGCCGGTTACAACTCCACCGTCTCCCACCAGCGCGTACCCGACTGCGGTGCCTGCATGTCCAGCGCTTCGCCCATCATCGGCGTGGCCACCGGTACATTTTTTGCGGCCGCCAATGCGGTGATGCGCTCGAACGGCTGCTGCCATGCATGCAGGGCCAGATCGAAGGTGCCGTTGTGGATCGGCAGCAGCCACTTGCCGCGCAGGTCCAGGTGCGCCTGCAGCGTCTGTTCCGGTTGCATGTGCACGAATGCCCAGCGCGGATCATAGGCGCCGGTCTCGATCATGGTCAGGTCGAACGGACCGTACTTCTCGCCGATGGCCTTGAAGCCGTCGAAGTAGCCGGTGTCGCCGCTGAAGAAAATGCGGAAGTCACCGTCCTGGATCACCCACGACGCCCAAAGGCTGCGGTCGCTGTCACCCAGCCCGCGGCCGGAGAAGTGCTGGCCCGGGGTCGCGGTCAGGCGCAGGCCGTTGGCTTCGGTGGATTGCCACCAGTCCAGCTGCTCGACCTTGCGCGCATCCACCCCCCACGCGACCAGCTGGTCGCCGACGCCGAGCGGTGCAATGAAGCGCGCGGTCTTGCCGGCCAGCTGCATGACCGCGGCATGGTCCAGGTGGTCATAGTGGTTGTGCGAGAGGATCACACCGGCGATCGGCGGCAGCGCGTCGATGCTGATCGGCGGTGCATGGAAGCGTGCCGGCCCCATCCACTGCACCGGCGAGGCGCGCTCGGAGAACACCGGATCGGTCAGCCAGTACTGGCCACGCAGCTTCAGCAGGATCGTGGAGTGCCCCAGCCGGAACAGGCTGCGATCCGGTGCGGCGTCCAGCGTGGCGCGGTCCAGCGGCTTCACCGGAATCGGGTGCGCGGGCACGGTGTCCTTGGGCTTGTTGAACAGGAACGTCCACCAGATTCCCGCGCCGTCGCGCAGGCCCATCGCCGGACGGGGCAGGGCATTGCGGAACTTGCCATCACGGTACTGCGGCGAATCGGGGAAGTCGGGAAGAGACCAGGACTTGCAGAAGGTGTAGGCGGTCACGGCGAGGATTCCGAGCAGGAGGACAAGGAGCAGGCGCTTCATGGGTGACGTCCGCTGAGTACACTGCACAGTGTAGTTTCGTGTTTTTCAAAAGTACACTGTCGAGTGTAAAATGGAGGCATCCGTTCAGTTATCCGGTTCCGCCATGTCCCGTGCCCCGCAACGCCTGACCGACCGCAAACGTGACGCCATCGTGCGCGCGGCGGTGGAGGAGTTCCGTGCATCGGGCTACGAGGCGACCAGCATGGACCGCATCGCCGAGGCGGCGGGGGTCTCCAAGCGCACCGTCTACAACCATTTCCCGAGCAAGGAAGCACTGTTCTCGATGATCCTGGAGGAGCTGTGGGAGCGCAGCGTGGCCAGCGACGCACTGCCATACCGCGCCGACCAGCCGCTGCAGACGCAGTTGCTGCAGTTGCTGCGCCAGAAGCTGGACCTGCTCAGCGATGGGAATTTCATCGATCTGGCGCGGGTCGCGATGGCCGAGATCATCCATTCACCGGAGCGCGCGCAGGCCATCGTCTGCCGCATGGGCGAGAAGGAAAGTGGCGAGAGTGCCTGGATCCGCGCAGCAATTGCCGATGGCCGCCTGCGCGAGGTGGATCCGGACTTTGCCGGCGCCCAGTTGCATGGGCTGGTGAAGAGCTTCGCGTTCTGGCCGCAGGTCACGATGGGGCAGCCACCGTTGACTGCGCAGGAACGTGCGCGCGTGGCCGAATCGGCGGTGGCGATGTTCCTGGGGTTCTACGCGGTCTAGCCGGCTGCGAAGCGACGGAACTCGTCGGCCGGCAGCGCCGCCGAGTACAGGTAGCCCTGGCCGACATCCACCCCGAGTGCGCGCAGCTTCTGTTCCTGGGCCAGGGTCTCGGTACCCTCGGCCACCACGATCGCGCCGCAGCGGTGCGCGACCTCGACGATGAAGCGCACGATCGACTGCGACTTGGCGTCGGACAGCGTGGCGATCAGCGCCTGCTCGATCTTGACCTCGGCGATGGCCAGCTGCGAAAGCAGGATCAGGGTTGAATAGCCGGCGCCGAAATCATCCAGCGACAGGGTGACCCCGGCTGCCAGCAGCTGTGCGAAGTTGGCATCGACCACGTCGCGCTCGACGATTTCGGTCCATTCGACGATCTCCAGGCGCAGCATCGCACCGGGGATGTCATGCAGCTGCAGCAGCTCCTGCAGGCGCAGGCCGAAGTCGGGCAGGCGCAGCGATTCGGCTGAAACATTGACTGCAATGGTCAGCGCCGCGCCGTCCCGCCGGCAGTGCTGCAGGAAGTGCACCGCCGACCGCAGCGTGGCCCATTCCAGGTCTGCCAGCCGCCCCTGCCGGCGCAGCAGCGAGATCACCCGCATCGGGGCAATCGGCCGGCCTTCGCCGTCGCGCATGCGCAGCAGTGCTTCGGCGCCGACCAGTTGGCGGTCCTGCAGGCGATGCTTGGGCTGGTAGCACAGCGGCGCATTGCCCTGCTGCAGCCAGTGCTCAAGGGCAACCTCGATCAGGGTGTCGATCTCGCTGTCGCGCTGGATCGGGTCATCGAAAAACACCACGCCCGACTCGATCGCGCTCAGTGCCACGGTGATGGCGCGGAACGGAAGATGTCCTTCATCGGCATCAGCAGGGGGCTTCAATTCAACCACTGCACAGCGGAACAGCGGCCGGAAGCCCGGCCAATCGCGGCCGACCCGATCAGCCAGGTTGCTGGCCAGCTCGGTGATCTGCGGTTGCGTGCGCAGTGTGGACAAGGTCAGGCCGCGCACCAGGATCGCCAGCGCGGCATCACCGAACTGGTAGATCTCCAGCTGCGCAGCCGGCAGCGAGGGCAGCAACCGATGCACCTCTTCGGTGCTGTCGCGCTGCCACAGGCCGTTGTCCTGCAACGGCCCGTAGCGCAGGCGCAGATCGCGCAGATTGCCCATCTCGGCCACGATCAGGCAGGCCTTGCCGGTGCCGTCGTTATCCCGCCAGTACTGCTGTAGGCGTTCACCGAGCGCACGCATGTTGGGCAGCCCGCTGATCGGATCGATGCGCAGCCAGGCCTGTTCGCGCTGGCGTTGCGCATCGATCTGGGCATCGTTGTAGACCAGCGCGAATACGGCGCCGAGCACGAGCAGCGAGACCGGCAGTGCCAGCACGCGCTGGATCGCCAGCTCGGCCACCGGCAGTTGATCGGCGCCAATGATCGCCACACCCAGCGCCAAACCCAGAGCGGTTACCCCGATACGCACGGACCAGGCCTGCAGGATCATGCGCGGCGAGAGCTCGTTGAGCATGCGCGGGTACAGGTGCCTGCGCAGCCAGACGCCCGCCACCATCTGCAACACGGCCTCGAGGCTGGCAGGCAGGAAGAACGGGATACCGACGAACTGGTAGCGGGCCAGCAGGGCGGCAGCCAGGCAGGCCAGGCCGCCGCGCCAGCCGCCCAGCAGGCCACTGACCAGCAGGATGTCGAAGCCCAGGTGCAGTTTGACGACACCCTGGGAATAACGGGCCACGAACCAGGAATTGAACAGGTAGATCAGGCCCAGCGCTACGCCGACATACAGGCGACGGCCTTCTATGGCGTGCCCGGCGCGACGGGTGGCGATCAGCAGCACGCCGATCATGCCGATCACTGCCGTGGCCTGCAGCAGATACAGCGGCAGGCTGGGCAGGGCGCTGTCCGGGACCTGGGCCCAGACCCGTGAAAGCGCATCCATAGCAGGTTCCCGCCTGTGACCGACGGCCAGTGACCAGCAGGGTAAACCACGACCGCGCGCGCGGCCACTGAGGGTGCTCTGCGGCGGCCGGCAAGGTCAGTAGCGCGGGTCGGCGATGGCGGGCAGCACCAGTTCGCGCACGAAGCCGGAGGATGACAGCTGCAACAGGGCGCTTACCATGGCCACGACATCGTGGACCGGCACCTGCTCACCGTCGCCGCGCGCTGCGGCCTCGGCCACCGGCACCGACAAGGCGTCATCGGTGTTGAGGTAGCCCAACTGCAGGCTGGTCACCGCCAGCCGGCGATCGCGGAAGCCCTCGCGCAGCGCATCGGCGATGCCGTTGAGGGCGAACTTCGAGGCGCCGAACGCCACTTCCGGGCGGCCACTGCGAGGCAGGGCCGAGGTCGAACCGGTCAGCACCAGCTGCGGGCGCGCTGCGCTCAGTACGCGGGGCAGCAGGCGTTGCAGCAGTACAAGGGTCGCGGTGATGTTGACGTCGACCAGCTTCGTGAGTGCAGCGTCGCTTTCATCGAGGAAGGCGTACTCGCCGCTGAAGGCCTTGTCTTCCCAGATACCCAGGTTGTGGATCAGCACATCGATATCGGTCGGTGCCTGCGCTGCGATGTGGTCGGCAGCCACGGTCGGCCGGGACAGGTCTGCTTCGATCCACTGCAGGGTGACGCCGTCAGCGCAGGCGATGCCGCACGGGCGGTGGCGCGAGACACCAATCACAGTGTCACCCGTGGCACAGAGGCCTTCCACGAACGCGCGTCCCAGGCCCCTGCTGGCGCCGATGACCATCAATTTCATATTGCTTCCTCGTTGTACTGCGGCAGCCACGATCGGCTGCCAGAACGGTGCTCCACTTGGCGAACGCGCGCAGGCCGCCGCGTTCGGCGGTAAGGGTCGAGGCCGTGTCGTCGAACTGGCACCGGTACCGTGGCAGCAGCCGTCGCTGCTGCATGCGCTGGGACGCAGTGGCCGCCGACGGCCCAGTCAGCTCGCTCAGGCTGCCTCCCGCACGGGAGGCGATGTGCGCCAGGATGAGCGAGAATGCGTAGGGTCACCGGCAACAGGAATCTCCTGGCATGGACGAGCACAACGCCACCCCTGATGGCATGCCGCTGCCGTTGGCGTGGCAGAAGGCGTTGGCCGATGCGCGCATCGAGCGGCAGTCGATGGGTGTTTCGCGGGCCGACGTTGCCCGCGTGCTGCGGCAGGGCCGCCCCGATGCCTTTCTCAAGTCGGAACTGATCGACGCCTTCAGTGAGCTGGGCGATGAGATCGCGCGGCTGCGCTGGTTGCAGGCACAGGGACAACCGGCGCCAACGGTGATTGCCACGGCCGAAGAAGCGGGCCGGCGCTGGTTGCTGATGAGCGCGCTGCCTGGCCGCGATCTGGCCTCGTCGCCGGAACTCGCGCCGCAGCAACGGGTGGAGATACTGGCCGACGCGCTGCGCGGGCTGCATGCGTTGCCGGTAGCAGCCTGTCCGTTCGATCAGCGGCTGGCCTCGCGCCTGCCGGCCGCGCAGGCACGGGTCGAGGCGGGGCGCGTGGACGCCGATGACTTCGATGACGAACGCCTGGGACAGAGTCCACAGCAGGTCTTCGCCCAACTGTGCAGCACACGGCCCGATCATGAAGATCTGGTGGTCAGTCATGGCGATGCCTGCCTTCCGAATCTGATGGTGGCCGAGGGGCGTTTCAGCGGGTTCATCGACTGTGGGCGACTGGGCGTGGCCGACCGCTACCAGGACCTGGCGCTGGCCGCGCGCAGCCTGGTCCACAACTTCGATGATACGCGCTGGGTCACACCGTTGTTCCAACGCTACGGCGCTGTGGCCGACGAGCGCCGGTTGGCTTTCTACCGGCTGCTCGACGAGTTCTTCTGAGCCCGCGCGCGGCTGGCGATGGCCGCGCAGATCAGGCCACCGACCACGCTCAGGTGTTCCAGTGCGAAGAACAGGGCCAGCTGCTGTTCCGTGCCGTGCTTGGTCCAGAAGGCATGCACGATGGTGATGGTCAGCAGCATGAATACCGCCAGCGCGCCGCTGCCCAGCCAGAGCAGGCGATCAAGCAGCAGGCACAGTGAGCCACCCAGCAGCACCACGGCGCTGGCGAGGTTGAACAGCACAGGCGGTTGCAGCCCGGCCGCCTGCATTTCGGCCACGCTGTTGTCCCACGCCAGCAGCTTGGCCAGACCCGATGACAGGAACACCACCGCCAGCAGCAGTCGGGCCAGGAACCACAGCAGGCGGCTGTCGAGCAGGGCGGTGATCATCCGTGGCATGAAGTCTCTCCGGGTTGGGCTTGGAACGGGCCGCGCAGCATCGGGCCTCAACCGCAGTTGAGGTCAAGGGCCGGCTGAACGGAGCTCGCTGATGAACGGGTTGCCATCTTCAAGGTGGACGAACGTTCGTTCACTATTGACGCCATGAACCGAGCCGACCGCAACGTGCAACGCATCGAGCAGATCCTGCAGGCCGCCCTGCAGTGCTTCCTCGCCAAGGGATTCCACCAGACCAGCATGCGTGACATCGCGCAGGCGGCCGGCGTCAGCCTGGGCAATCTCTACAACCACTTCCCCGGCAAGGAAGCGATCATCCTTGCAGTGGCCGTGGCCGAAAGCGAGGAACTGGCGCCGTTGCTGCAGCGGCTGGCCGCGGCCGACGGTGATCGCACGCAGGTGCTGGCGTTCCTGCAGGACTTCCACGCACTGTGCAGCCAGCCGGAATGGGCGACGCTCGCCGTCGAAGTGCTGGCCGAGAGCGCACGCAATCGGGCCGTGGCCGAGGCATTTGCGGCCAATCGCAGGCAATTGCAGGCTGTGCTGGCCGAAGCCCTGCAGCAGGTGGCACAGCGTGAACGCCGGCGTCCCGTACTGGCCCCGGCACTGCAGGCGCAGGTGCTGCTGGATGCCATCGAAAGCGATGCGCTGCGCCGGGGGCTGGGCGAAGCCGGTGGCACCGATGAGGCTCCGCTGGACCCTGGCCTGCTCGCGCTGCTGCTCGGTGCACGCGCATGAGCGCGGTTGAGCGGCGATTGCACGGCGTTGATCTGGCGCGTTACCTGGCCTTGGCCGGCATGGTGCTGGTCAACTTCCGCCTGGCGATGGCCGTGCCGGCAGAGGGTGAGGGTTGGCTGGCCGGCTTCTTCCATCTGCTGGAAGGCAAGGCCTCTGCGACCTTCGTCACCCTGGCCGGACTTGGCCTGGTACTGGCCACGCAGCGCCTTGGCTGGATGCCGGCCAGCGCGCAGACCTGGCGGCGCGCGCTGTTCCTGCTGGCGCTGGGCCTGCTCAACCTGACCCTGTTCCCGGCCGACATCCTGCACTACTACGCGGTGTATTTCGCGCTGGCGGTGCTGTGGCTGCGTGCGTCGCCACGGGTGCTGCTGGCCAGCATCGCCGGCCTCGCGGCCGGGTCGTTCTGGGCACTGCTGCACTGGAATTACAGCCAGGGCTGGAACTGGCAGACGCTGGAGTATGCCGGTCTCTGGCAATGGCCGGGTGCCGCGCGCAACCTGTTGTTCAACGGCTTCCATCCCTTGCTGCCCTGGATGTGCTTCTTCCTGCTGGGCATGCTGCTGGCGCACCTGCCGTTGTCACAACCGCGGGTGCAGCGTGCGTTGCTGCTGGTGGGCCTGCTGCTGATCGGCGCAGGCCAGGCCGTGCAGCACCTTGCACAGGGAACGCCCTGGCAGCCGTGGCTGGGAACGCAGCCGATGCCGCCGGGACCGGCCTACGTGTTGACCGGTGCGGGCGCAGCCTGCAGCGCGATTGCCGCATGCCTCTGGGTCAGCCGCCGGCATCCGGGGGATTGGCTGGAACCGCTGGCTGCAGCAGGGCGAATGACCCTGACCCTGTACGTCGGCCACATCCTGCTGGGCATGGGGACGCTGGAATGGTTGGGCCTGCTCGATGGCAGCGCGTCGCTACCGACCGTGCTGCTGTGGGCGCTGTTGTTCCTGATGCTGGCCACGGGCGCAGCGTGGCTGTGGTCGTGGCGGTTCACGCGGGGGCCATTGGAAGCAGTGATGCGACGCGTCGCCGGCTAGCACGTTGGTCGCGCGGGCACGATGTTGTGACGGACATGTCTGTGTCGTGGCGGGCACATCTGCGATAGTTGTCGCAGATAACACTTTCCGCTTGCATCCATGTCATCCGCTTCGGCGCAGCATCTCGGCGAAGTCCTCCAGCAGTCCTATGGCATCACCGCGACCGCTGTGGTGCCACGCCCGGTTGGCGCCGATGCCAACGCCAGCGTGTATCGCATCGATGCACGGCGCGGGCAGTGGTGGTTGAAATGCCGCAGCTACCAGGTGGCCCCAGCCGTCTGGGACACCCTGCATTGGCTGCGCGGCACGCTGGGGATCGAGGAAATCGTTGCGCCCTGGCCGGCGCTGGCCGGCGGGGCATCGGTGCAGCGCTGGGGCCTGCAGTTCACCCTGTTCCCGTATGTGGAAGGCCAGTCCGGTTTCGAGGCGGCATTGAGCCGCACGCAATGGCAACGGTTGGGCGAGGTGCTGCGGCGCCTGCACGAGGCGTGCCCGCCACCGGCGCTGCAGGAAGCGCTGCCGAGCATCCGGATGGAAACCGCGGCGCTGGAGACCGTCGGGCAGTGGCTGGCCGGCGAAGGCCTGGCGGCTGCCAAGGATGGGCTGGGCCGTGCCTTCGTCTCCGTCTGGGACCAGCAGCACGCGCGCATCGCGGCGCTGCACGCGCAGGCACTGCAGCTGCACGCGGCGTTGCAGGATGTGCCGGTGCGGCTGCACCTGTGCCACACCGACCTTCATGCCGGCAATCTGCTGATGGGCAATGACGGCGGCCTGCACCTGATCGACTGGGATGGCCTGTCGCTGGCACCGCGCGAGCGCGACCTGATGTTCATCGGTGGCGCTGTCGGCGGGCGCTGGGGCCGCGAGAACCCGGTGGGATTCGAGGAGGGCTATGGCGGTGACCGCGGCGACCCTCGCTGGATCGCCTGGTACCGTCACTGGCGCATCCTGCAGGACCTGATCGAGTTCCAGCAGGTCCTGCTGGGCAGCGATGGAGAGGACCGGTCGCCGCAGCTGCGCCGGCAGTCGCTGCATTTCCTCAGCGAACAGTTCGCCCCGGGCAATGTGTTCGACGCGGCCGAGCGGGTGTATCGCGCGCTGTAGATCCACGCCATGCGTGGATGAACCCTGCGCGCTCAGTCAACGGTGGAGGCGAGAAGAGCAGCCGAGCGTAGGCTCGGCTCTACAGAGGAGTGCAGCGTCATCCACGCGTGGCGCGGATCTACTCGGCGGGCTTCGCCGCTGACGAGGCGGCTGCGCTGGCGGCGCGGCGCGAAAGTACGGCCTCGCGGTGGGCAATGTAGGCGTTGGCGGCGAGGATGATGCCGGCGCCGATGATCGTCCAGCGGTCCACGCTTTCGTTGAACAGCAGCCAGCCGAACAGCGTTACCAGCGGCAGCTGCAGGAAGCTGATCGGGGTCAGCGCCGAGACTTCACCCCGGCGCAGCGCCCGCGTCCACAACAGCTGGCCGATGGTGCCGAGCACGCCGGTGGCCAGCAGCCACAGCCAGGCCATGCCGCTCGGCCAGACCCAGACGAACAGCGCCGGAACCAGCGACAGCGGCACCCAGAACACGTAGGTGTAGAGCACCACGGTATCGGCGCTGTCGACGCGGGTCAGCTGCTTGATCTGGATCGCCACCAGCGAACTGAGCACCGCTGCGGCCACGGCGACCAGGCTGCCCGCGGTGAAGCCGGCGGTACCGGGTCGCACGATCACCAGCACACCGATGAAGCCGACCACGACCGCGGCCCAGCGGCGCACGCGCACGGTTTCACCCAGCCACAGCACGGCGGCAATCGTGACGAACAGCGGCGTGGAGTACGACAGCGACACCGCCTGCGCCAACGGCAGGTGGCCCAGTGCCCAGAACGCGCACAGCATCGAGCCCAGGCCAATCGCACTGCGCACGAAATAGCGCGGCAGCTGTTGCGTCTTCAGCGGAGCACGGCCCGGCCGCAGCAGCATCGGCAGCAACGCCAGCAAGCCGAAGGCATTGCGGAAGAACGCCACTTCCTGGGTTGGCACGTACCGGGTGGCGTAGCGGATCGCGACCGCCATCAGGCCGAATGCCATCGTGCTGCCAAGCATCAGCAGCGCCGCCCGCATCGGGGCGCTTGGGGAAAGGGCGGGGGTGTTCACCACTGTGCGCCGAGCAGGCGGGGCTCCGGTTCGATCGGCACGCCGAACTTCTCCAGCACCGAGGCCGAAATGCGGCGCGCCAGCGCCAGCAGCTCAGCACCGCTGGCATTGCCGTGGTTGACCAGCACCAGCGCGTGGCTTGGCGCCACGCCGGCATCACCTTCGCGGAAGCCCTTCCAGCCGCAGGATTCGATCATCCAGGCAGCGGAGACCTTGCGCTTGTCGTCCTGCTCGGCCGGGAACACCGGCAGGTCGGGGAAATGCTGCAGCAGCACGTCGACCTGTTCCAGCGGCAGTACCGGGTTCTTGAAGAAGCTGCCGGCGTTTCCCAGTACATCCGGGTCGGGCAGCTTGCGGCGGCGGATCGCGATCACGGCATTGGCCACGTCCACTGCGCTCGGCAGCTCCACGCCCTGTGCCTGCAATTCCTCGCGGATGCCGGCGTAGTCCATGCGCAGATCATGCAGCAGTGGCAGCTTCAGTTCGATGGCGGTGATCAGATAGCGATCGGGTTGCTGCTTGAACACGCTGTCGCGGTAGGCGAAGCCACACTGTTCGTTGTCCAGCCGCACCCAGGCCTGCTCCTGGCAGTCCCACGCTTCGACCGCCTGGATGAACTCGCCGACCTGCGCGCCATAGGCACCGATGTTCTGGATCGGCGCGGCACCGGCCGTGCCGGGAATCAGGGCCAGGTTTTCGAGGCCAGACAGGCCTTCCTGCAGCGACCACATCACCAGGCCATGCCACGGCACGCCGGCACCGGCACGGATCACCGCATGGTCGGCGCGGTGTTCGAGGAAACTGATGTCACGGTTGCCGAACACCAGCACGGTGCCGGGCAGGTCCTCGGCGATCAGAACGTTGCTGCCGCTGCCCAGCACCAGCAGCGGGCCGCTGGCCACCTCGGGCAATGCCAGCACGTCCGGCAGCAGCGCGGCATCGTGCAGTTCCAGCAGCTGCGCGGCGCTGGCCTGCACATGGAAGGTATTCAGCGCCTGCAGCGGCGCATTGCGGGTGAGCGTCCAGCGCAGCGGGGCGTTGCCGTCGATGGTATCCATGGGCGCGCTCACAGCGGAGCCACCGCGCCGCGGCTCGGCGCTTCACGGCGGCGACGGATCGCCTCCACGCATTCGGAAACCAGCGCCGGTCCACGGAAGATCAGGCCGCTGTAGCACTGCACCAGTGCGGCACCGGCCGCCATCTTGGCTACCGCATCGGCGCCGGACAGGATGCCGCCGACGCCGACCAGCGGCACCGATTCGGGCAGGCGCGCGCGCAGGCGGCGCAGCACCAGGGTGGACTGCTCCAGCACTGGTGCACCGGACAGGCCGCCAGCCTCATTGGCCAGCGGGTCGCCGGCCACCTTGCTGTGGTCGATGGTGGTGTTGGTGGCGATCACGCCGTCCACCTGCAGTTCGCCCAGCACGCGGGCGGCGGCGTCGATATCGCGTTCGCTGAGGTCCGGCGCCACCTTCACCAGCATCGGCACGCGTCGGCCGTGGCGGGCAGCAAGGTCTTCCTGGCGGTCGCGCAGCTGGCTGACCAGCTGGCGCAGCGCGGTCTCTTCCTGCAGCTCACGCAGGCCGGCGGTGTTGGGCGAGGAGATGTTGACGGTGATGTAATCGGCCAGCGGGTACACCTTGTCCAGGCAGGCGATGTAATCGTCCACGGCCTGTTCGTTGGGGGTGTCCTTGTTCTTGCCGATGTTGATGCCGAGCAGGCCGCGGCGGTTGCGCGCGCGCTCGACGTTGCGCACCAGCGCGTCCACGCCCGCATTGTTGAAGCCCATGCGGTTGATGATCGCGTTGTGTTCCGGCAGGCGGAACAGGCGCGGTTGCGGATTGCCGGCCTGCGGGCGCGGGGTGATGGTGCCGATTTCGACGAAGCCGAAGCCGAGCGCGAACAGTGCATCGATGTGCTCGCCGTTCTTGTCCAGGCCGGCGGCCAGGCCGACCGGATTGGGGAAGGTCAGCCCGAACACCGTGCTGGGCATCGGCGCGATGCGTGCGGCCAGCAGCGGCGTGGTGCCGGTGCGATAGGCCAGGTCCAGTGCGGACAGGCCGAGGCCGTGGGCGCGTTCGGCGTCGAGCGAGAACAGGAAGGGGCGGGCAAGCGAATACATGCGTCGGTTCAGTCCAGCGTGCCGAGGAAGGCTCGGGTTCGATATTCAAAAGCGACCTGGCCGTCCACCGCATGGGCGGCGAACAGGTCCTGCAAAGCGTCGATCATCGCCGCGTGGCGAGGATGACCGGATTGGGGTGCGTAGGAGGAGGACAGCAGGCGCCCGCGCAGGGCGTCGAAGTCCAGATGCTGCACGTTCGGCAGCTCCACCCTGCCGCGCAGGCCGGGGCCGAACCAGGCCTGCATGGTGGCATCGTCCTGGTAGCGCTCGGCCACAGCGGTGTAGTCGGTGCCGTAGTCCAGCAGCAACTGTTCGTAGCCGATCAGGAACGGGCTGGCATCGAGCAGGCGCGAGTTCCAGTAGATCAGTGCCTGGCCACCGGGGCGCAGGATGCGCTGCCACTCGGCGCGCACCGCGACGGTGTCGAACCAGTGGAAGGCCTGCGCGACGCTGACCAGATCGATGCTGGCATCGTCCAGTGTGGTGGCCTCGGCGCGGCCGTCCACCGCACGGAACTGCGGGTACTGCGGTGCCAGCCATTCCGCGGCCGCGCCCCGCATGGCGGCGTTGGGTTCAACCGCGACTACTGGATGGCCGCTGGCCAGGAACAGGCGACTGGAAATACCGGTGCCGGCGCCGATGTCGGCGACCACGGCCTTGCGGCTGACGCCCATCGGGCCATGCAGCCACTCCAACAGGGCGGGCGGATAATCGGGCCGGTAGCGGACGTAGTCGGCGACGCGGCTGCTGAAGCGTTCAGTGCTGTCGGAGGCGGTCATGGCGTCAGTTCGACACCGCCGCCAGCCATGCCAGGCCGCCGAAGAACAGGATGAAGACCAGGATGGCGGCAAGCACGGCGCCGACCATGACCCAGCCCAGCACCAGGCCGGTAACGGCCAGGCCGTCGCCTTCCAGTTCATGCGGGCGGCGGCGGATCTCGGCGCGGGCCATGTGGCCGGTGATGATGGCGACGATGCTGGCCACGAAGGGCAGGACGGTCCAGCTGGCGATGCCCATGACCAGGCTGACCACGGCCAGGGCGCTTGTCTGTCGGGGTGCCACGCTCATCGGGTCCTCCTTGGCAGTGTGCACATGATAGTGCCTCTGCCCGGGCAATCCCATGGGCAGTGCCCTGTAGAGCCGAGCCCATGCTCGGCTGCCCCCTTGGGCTGATGCGGGATCGACCGCGTCTTGCGTGCAAGCCCAGCATGGGCTCGGCTTTACAAATTCAGCCCATCAACACCTGGCCGCCATCCACGTTGAGCACGCTGCCGGTAACCCAGCGCGCCAGTGGCGAGCACAGGAACAGGGCGGCGTCGGCAATCTCGCGCGGATGGCCGAAGCGGCCGAACGGGATCTTCGCCAGGGTGCCGTGGTACAGCGCTGGATCCTCGATGCGGCGACGGTCCCAGAGCCCGTCATCGAACTCGATCGAGCCCGGTGCGATGGCGTTGACCCGGATCCGGTCCTTGGCCAGCGCCAGCGCCTGCGAGGTGGTGTAGTGCGAAAGCGCGGCCTTGGCAGCGGCGTAGGGCGCGCCGCCGGGACGCGGCTGCTGCGCGGCAATCGACGACAGATTGAGGATGCAGGCATCGCCGGACGCGCGCAGCCAGGGCAGGGCCAGGCGCGAGGCACGCACGGCCGCCATCAGGTCGATCTGCAGGCTGGCGGCCCAGCCCTCCTCATTGTCGGCCATGCCGTAGCCGGTGGCATTGTTGACGAGCACATCGATGCCGCCGAAGGCATCGGCGGCGGCCTGCAGCCAGGCCTGGATCTGGCCGATGTCGGCCAGATCGGTGGAAAACGCATGCAATGGCGTTCCCTGCGCCTGTGCGTCAGCGCACAGGGCCTCCAGGCCGGCCTGGCCGCGCGCGCAGACCGAGACCTGCGCACCGGCACCAGCAAAGGCCAGTGCCATTTCACGACCAATGCCCTTGCTGCCGCCGGCAACGAGCACGCGGCGGCCGCTGAAATCGAGGATCGGAGCCCCTGCGGGGATCCGACCCTGGGCATGGGTCAGATCCCCGGAGGGACTCTGACCCACAGACGTGTCCGCGTCGTTTGCCATCACAGGTCGAACTTGATGCCCTGCGCCAGCGGCAGCGAATCCGAATAGTTGATGGTGTTGGTCTGGCGGCGCATGTAGACCTTCCAGGCATCCGAACCGGACTCGCGGCCACCGCCGGTGTCCTTCTCGCCACCGAAGGCGCCGCCGATCTCCGCACCGGACGTGCCGATGTTGATGTTGGCGATGCCGCAGTCGCTGCCGGCGGCCGACAGGAACTTCTCGGCGGTCTTCAGGTTCTGGGTGAAGATCGAGGACGACAGGCCCTGCGGCACGCCGTTCTGCATGTCGATGGCTTCGTCGAGGGTGTCGTACGGCATCACGTACAGGATCGGTGCGAAGGTCTCGTGCTGGACCACGGCGTCGCTGTTCTTCAGGCCCGTGACGATTGCAGGCAGCACGAAGTTGCCGGCGCGGTCGATGCGGGTGCCGCCGGTCTCGATGGTGCCGCCAGCCGCCTTGGCCTGGGCGATGGCATCGAGGAACTGCTGCACGGCGCCTTCGCTGTTCAGCGGGCCCATCAGGTTGGCGGCATCGGTCGGGTCGCCGATCTTGCCTTCCACCTGCTTGTAGGCCTTGACCAGGGTGGCCAGCACGTCGGCGTAGATCGAGCGGTGCACGATCAGGCGGCGGGTGGTGGTGCAGCGCTGGCCGGCGGTACCCACGGCGCCGAACACGATGCCCGGCACGGCCAGCTTCAGGTCGGCGGTTTCGTCCAGGATGATCGCGTTGTTGCCGCCGAGCTCCAGCAGGCAGCGGCCGAGGCGGCGTGCGACCTTTTCGTTGACGGTGCGACCGACCTGGGTCGAGCCGGTGAAGCTGATCAGCGGCACGCGGCGGTCATCGACCATCTTTTCCGACAGCGCGGTGCCGGCATCGTTGATCAGGAAGAAGATGTCCGGGAAGCCCGCTTCGCGCAGGGCGTCGTTGCAGATCTTCAGCGAGGCGATGGCGGTCAGCGGCGTCTTGTTGGACGGCTTCCAGATGCACACGTCGCCACAGATCGCCGCCAGGAACGAATTCCAGCTCCACACCGCAACCGGGAAGTTGAAGGCCGAGATGATGCCGACCAGGCCCAGCGGATGGTACTGCTCGTACATGCGGTGGCCGGGGCGCTCGGAATGCATGGTGTAGCCGTACAGCATGCGGCTCTGGCCCACGGCGAAATCGGCGATGTCGATCATCTCCTGCACCTCGCCATCGCCTTCCGGCTTGCTCTTGCCCATTTCCAGGGCAACCAGCGAACCCAGAGCGTCCTTTTGCCTGCGCAGTGCTTCACCGCACAGGCGCACGGCTTCACCGCGGCGCGGCGCCGGCGTGGTACGCCAGATCTTGAAGGCTTCCTGGGCGCGGGCGACGACGGTCTCGTACTCGGCCTCGGTGGTGGCGCGGACCTGCGCGATCGGCTCGCCGGTGGTCGGGTTGACCGGGGTGATCAGCTCACCGCTGGTCGCGCTCGACCACTCCCCGTTGCCCAGGTACGTGCCAGCGTTGATCGCGTCCAGGCCAAGGGACTTGAGCAGCTCGGAAGACATGCAGACTCCTGTGTTTCGTTACGTTGTTTGGTGCCATCGCGGGCAGGTGGGGGACGCGATGAACTGAATCGCCGATGGTAGCAGAGCGCCCCGACCGGCCATGGTGCAACGCGCCAGCGGAACCGGGTGGAACATGAATGCTTGGAGGGCAGGGCACGTTGCCTGTAAACTTCCCTGCTGCATGGCCCCGTAGCTCAGCTGGATAGAGCGTCCCCCTCCTAAGGGGAAGGTCGCCCGTTCGAATCGGGCCGGGGTCACCAGAATCAACGACTTGCGAAGCGCTCTAGATCTCAATAGGCCATATAAGGCCATCAAAAAGCACCACTTGGTCACAGTGGTCACGACGGCGAATCAATAGGTTAGTTTGGCCGCCGCGCCATCATCACCCTCAGGGATGAGGTGTGCGTGGTACTTCTCTGTCGTGGCGTAATCCGCGTGCCCGGCCAGAATCTGCACCCTTCGCAACGGAACGCCGGCCATCACCATGTGGGCGCAGAAGGTGTCCCGTAGCCGGTGGAGGCTGCCACCGATCCCCGCCCGCTTCGCATCGGCTGCGAACCAGTCAGACACGATTTCCTTGTGCACGGCCACCAGCGGATCGGGAAAGCACATGCCGCAAAAATTCATTGGCCAAACGACCATCCAGCCGGGTGGAAAGCCAGGCGACGACGCGTTCACCGCGTTCGCAACCTGCAACGATAACTTAGCGGATCCCGGGCAGCGCCATTCGTCATTGGAGGCCGGTGGCCAGGATGTGGAGAACTTGAATGTCGGCCTGCAGCAGGAGGCTCAGTTGCGAGCCACTGCACGCCAGAATGCGGACGCAGCAGTGGGTGCACGCATCCTCGGTAAGAACATCGTCAAAAGCGGTGACTTCCGGTTCTGGCAGCGAGGTACCGGCTTCACCGCTGCTGGTTACGGCGCAGATCGCTTCTTGAACAACATCAACGGCATCACCTGCTCTTGACTCGGTGGCGTTGGAGCTCGCGTTGTGTCAGCGCTACTACGAAAAAAGCTACGATCTGGCAACCGTCCCCGGCACCGCAACAGCTATTGGCCAGAGCGCGTTCTTCATCCATGGCCTGCCAAGCAGCACCGGTAAGGAAGTCACTTTCAGGGTGACCAAGCGGGTGCCGCCTGCCATGACCGGATACAGCCCGCAGACTGGCGCAGCTGGCAAAACGTTCAGTGCGGCACTTGCAGCCGACATTCCCATTGCGTTTCAGGACATTGGCGTGTCGGCGGTGTTCTGCACGATCGGCCGTGCGCGACGGCGACCATCAATCTCAACTATCGGCACCACTGGGCTGCAGACGCGGAGCTCTAATCATGTATCAACTCACTGAAGATCCTGATGTGATTCGTTGCGTCGAAACCGGTGCGTTCATTCCGCGCGGCCACTATCTGTGGTCGACCGAGTGGTTGCAGACCAATACGCCTCCGCTGGCGGTGTCGCCGGACCCAGGTTTCGAGCTGCACACGCCCGCGCACTACCGCTACATCCGGGATCAGGCGTTCGCGTGGATGCGCGCCGAGGCGGTAGAGCGTGGTTACGACAGCATCGAGTCGTGCGCCAGCTACTACAACAGCGGCGTGGCCCGATACCGCGCGGAGGCGCGGGCGATGGTGGCGTGGCGCGACGCTATGAACCAGGTGCTGGAGCAGCTGGTGCTGGCGCCGCCGGAAGGCATCGAGACCTGGGAGCGGGTGCGCGCGCTGTTGCCGCAACCGGAGACGTTCGTGTGGCCGAAGAAGGCGGAGATTGACGAGGCCTTGTTCGTAGCGGGATTCGAACGCCTGGAAGGAGCGGGGAGCTCGTTCGATGGCAACGAGCCTGCGCAGTTGGTGTTGGAGCAGGTCACGGCGGCACTGCTGGCGGACTGGGAGCGGGTGACGCTGGTGTTCGCGCGGATGATGGAAGAACAGCAGCGCCAGGGTGACCTGCACCTGCTGCCGGAGCGCTGGGCCCCGATCGGTGAACGCTTCGAGGCGTTTTTCCTGCGCGGCCAGCGAGCGGGTGAGTTCAATGTCGAGTTCACCGCGGTGTGGTTGGCCGACTTCTATTGGACCTGCTTCTACGGCATCGCCTGGTCGCATGCGCGCGGCCGTCTGGCCCCGGCAATGGCTGCATCCACGCTGTTGGCCGCGTTCCAGCATGGGGCGATGAAGGGCTGATTCCCGATGGCGCGCATCGCGCGCCACCTTGTCGCTGGGCCCATTGTGCGCCGAATTCGCATGGCAACTTGCCGGAAAGGGCGTCGCAGCTGCCGGAATCGTGCACGGGCCGCCTGGGCCGTGTTGCTACAACTGTAGCCAAGCGATTGGCGCCAGATTTGGCAAATATGAATGTGATTAAGATCACACATTTGTTCGAAATGTGTTAACTTGGTCACAGATATATGTACCCAACCATCCCGGGTGCAGGGACGAAGGCGGGTGCCACGGAGTCGGCAGAACACGTAGTTGCGTGCGTCGCCGGTGCCGGGATTTCGTCCCAGGTCACCCATTGAACTTCGGCCCGTCTGAGGGCTGAGCGGGGAAATCAACATGTGGCAGTCGACGACGTCGCGCATTCGCGCGGGCGGTAGATGCGTTCATCCCGGAGAAAACCTGCAGTACCTGCACCCCGGCCGCTGGATGGCGGCCGGCCTGTTGCTGCTGCTGGCAATGCTGGCACCCTCGCTGGCCTGGGCTGCGGCCTATGCCACCGGTGGTAGCAGCCCGTATCGCAACACCGTGCTGTGGTTGACCTGGGGCGGCGGTGCCAATGGCGTGAACAACGTCGCGCTCAACGACGGCGCGACGTCGTCCATCGATATGCCTGTGGCGGCAGGAGTGAACCTGCGTGTGGACTGCCGCCTGAACACCGCCGAGACCGGTGTGCTGCGCAGCTATCGGCCTGGCAACTTCGGCGGTGACAGTCTTGACGATCTGTACAACATCGGCGGCACTGGCACCAGCAACCAGCTGATTGCCGGCATCGCACGTGCGGGCGGCACCTCCAGTTTCAGCATCACCTGCACGTCGACCCTGGGGGGGACGCCCTACCGCCTGCGCGGCGTGGTGATGGCCGATGCCGAATCGATCAACAACAGTGGCGAGTTCGTCGAAGCCAGCGCGCAGGGCACCTGGAATGTGGTAGAGGTTCGCAAGAACCTGGCCAATGCCACCCCCTATCTGGTGAACAAGTCGACCAGCGGCGCCAACCAGGTGATCCGCTTCGGTCCCGGCAACGACGACAACACCGCGGCCGTTACCTTCCTCAGTTTCGACAATGCCGCACACGCGCCGGGCGACTTGGCGGTGAACATGGGCTTCTCGATGCGCGGCGGCGGCACCACCGCCATCGCCATCGGCCTGCTGGTGCCGTATGCCGATTTCGGTGACGCACCGCAGAGCTACGGCGATGCCATGCATGTGGTGGACGATCTGCAGTTCCGTTCCGATGGTATTCCGCAGGGCGCCAGCAACTTCAACATCAATACCGCCGGTTACACGCCGGGTGGCTTGGCACCACCGTTGACTGATTTCCTCGGCAGCCTGGGCCCGGATACCGAACAGAAGAGCAGCTACAGCGCGGACGCACTGGGCGATGACAACTTCCCGCAGGTGGGGAGCCGTGAAGAAGATGCCTGGCCAACCAGCTACCGGTTGACGGTGATGCAGGCCGGTACGCTGATCACCCAGTCAGTAGCCTGCGTGGGCAATGGCAGCGTTGCCGGCTGGATCGACTTCAACCGTAATGGCACCTTCGATCTCAACGAGCGCAGCACGACCGCCGCCTGCAGCGGAGGCCAGGCGAACCTGGGCTGGACGGTACCCGGCGCGGTCAGCGCCGGCACGAGCTACGTGCGGCTGCGCTACTCCACCATCGCCGCGCAGATCCAGAACCCGACCGGCGTGGCTGATGACGGCGAGGTAGAAGACCACCGCATCACCATCGCCGCTCCCTCGCTGAAGGTGGTCAAGGGCAACAACGCCACCGGTGGCATCTGGAACTACGGGCAGGCCGGCACCCAGTACACGCTGACGGTGAGCAATACCAGTGATGTGCCCACCGCTAATCCACCGAATGTGCCGGTGGGCGCGATCATCGTGCGCGACCAGTTGCCGGCCGGGATCGTGCCGAACTGGACGGGTGCCCATGTGAGCGGCAGCTGGAGCTGTACGGCCAGTGGCCAGGATGTCACCTGCACCAGCAGCCAGCTGCTGGCTGCAGCCGGCAGCCCCGGCTCCAGCTCGGCCTTCACGTTGCCGGTGACGGTCACTGCGGCTGCTACCGGTGTGCTGACCAACCATGCCAGCGTGGGCGGCGGCTACGATCCCTTCAACAACGGCAATCCGCCGGTACCCGGCAGCAGCTGCACCGACGTTGACCACTGCACGCGCAGCGATGTGACCGTGCCGGTGACACGGGTGGGCTACGCCAAGCGTTCGAACACCGCCGGCCCGGTCGCGGTGGGTGCGACCGTGAACTATACGGTGGATGTCACCGTGGCCGACGGCAACACCCGCGATGTGCTGACCTTCACCGACACCCTGGGCACCGGCCTGGATTTCGCCAGCGTCAGCAGCCCCGGTGCATTCACTTGCAACGCGGCCAACCCCTTGGTGTGCACGCTGCCGGCCGGCACAGTGCCGGGCACCTATAGCCTGAGCTACGCGGCCACGGTGAATGCGCAGGCCAGTGGCCAGGTGGTCAACACCGTGGTCGGCACGGGCACTGACACGCCTACCTGCAGCGGCAACTGCACCACCACCACGCCGGTGGCGGCGCCGCGCATCTCGGTGTCCAAGGCCAGCGGCACCGCCGGTCCGGTCGCGATAGGCGACAGTGTTGCCTATACGGTGACGGTGTTGGTGGCCGACGCGCGCACCACGGCGGTGACCACGCTGACCGACACGCTGGGTACCGGCCTGGACTTTGGCAGCGTCACCAATGCGGGTAGCTTCAGTTGCACGCCAGGCAATCCGCTGGTCTGCACGCTGCCGGCCGGCACCGTTCCGGGCAGCTATGCGTTTTCGTACACCGGCGTGGTCAATGCGCAGGCCAGCGGCCAGGTGCGCAATGCGGTGGTGCCGAGCGGCACCGACAACCCCTCCTGCGTGGGCAGCTGCGATACCACCACGCCGATGGCCGCCTCGCAGGTGGTCTATGCCAAGCAGGCCTCGACCGGCGGCCCGGTACGGGTGGGTGACCGCATCGATTACACCCTGACTGCCACCGTGACGCGTGCGCGCACCCGTGCCGTGGTCACCCTGACCGATACGCTGGGCAGCGGTCTCGACTTCGCTGGCGTCAGCAGTGCAGGCGCTTTCACCTGCAATGCCGCCAATCCGCTGGTGTGCACGCTGCCGGCCGGCACCGTGCCGGGTACCTACAGTCTGACCTATGGCGGCACCGTCAATGCGCAGGCGAGCGGCAGTGTGCGCAATGCCGTGCTTGGCAGCGGCACCGACAACCCGTCGTGCAGCGTGAATTGCGATACCACCACCCCGGTGGCGACACCGGGCGTCAGCTATGCCAAGTCGGTGAACAGCACTGGTCCGGTTTCAGTGGGCGATCGCCTGACCTACACCCTGACCACGGTCGTGACCAACTCGCGCACCACCGATGTGGTGACCCTGACCGATACGCCGGGCACCGGCCTCGACTTCGGTGCGGTAACCAGCGCGGGCGCCTATACCTGCAATGCCGCCAATCCGCTGGTGTGCACCTTGCCGGCGGGAACCGTGCCGGGCAGCTACAGCCTGACCTACACCGCGGTGGTGAACGCACAGGCTACCGGCCAGGTCACCAATGCCGTGCTCGGCAGCGGCGGCGACAATCCGTCGTGTACTGCCAACTGCGATACCAGCACGCCGGTGACCGGCAGTGCGATTGATTATCGCAAGACCTCGGCCGCGGCTGGTTCGGTGAAGGTGGGTGACAGCATCGCCTACACACTGACTGCAGTGGTCAGCAACTCGCGCACCACGGCGGTGTTCACTCTGACCGACACGATGGGACCCGGCCTGGACTTCGGTGCGGTGACCGCCAGCCAGGGCTTCAGCTGCAATGCCGCCAATCCGTTGGTGTGCACGCTGCCGGCCGGTACGGTGCCGGGCACCTACACGGTGGACTACAGCGCGCGGGTGAACGCGCAGGCCAAGGGCAGCGTCAGCAACGCGGTGCTCGGCAGTGGCACCGGCACCAACACGTGCACCAGCAACTGTGGCACCACCACACCCGTACTGTCGACGGTGGTGACCTACCGCAAGCAGTCGAGCACCGCTGCCCCGGTTGCCGTGGGCGATGCGGTGGACTACAGCGTGGAAGTGACGGTCGCCAACTCGCAGACCCTCGATACGCTGACTCTGACCGATACCCTGGGCACGGGCCTGGACCTGCCGTCGGTCACCCAGCCGGGACCGTTCACCTGCAATGCCAGCAATCCACTGGTCTGCACGCTGCCGGCCGGCACTGCGCCGGGGACCTATACGCTGGGCTACCGGGCGCTGGTGAATGCCCAGGCCAACGGCAGCGTGCGCAATGCGGTGCTCGGCGGTGGCGGTGATACGCCCACCTGCAGTGGCGACTGCAGCACCGAGCATGCGTTGGCCGAGCCGCGCGTCGTGCTGGAGAAGCAGGCCGGCCCGGCCAGTGGCACCGAAGTGCGACCGGGCGACCGCCTGCGCTACACGCTGGTGGCCACGATCGAGCGCGCGGCATTGCGCCGCCCGCTGCAGCTGGTGGATACGCCCGATGCCGGCTTGAGCATCGAGAGTGTGCCGGCCGGGTGCGTCCAGCAGGGTTCTGACATCGTCTGCACGGTGCCTTCTGGCACCGCGATCGGTCGCCACGAATTCGTCTACCAGGCCGTGGTCAACCAGGAGGCCCGCACCGAGGTGCTGAACCGCTTGCGCGGGCAGTATCCGGATGGCTCGCCGCCGCCGGACTGCACGACCTGCGAGACGCGCCACAAGGTGGTGTCCGATTTCGCCCTGCGCATCACCAAGACCGCCAGCCCGCGCCGGGTGAGGGTGGGCGACCTGGTGCGCTACCAGCTGGTGGTGGAGAACGTGGGCGGCAGCCATTGGCGTGACGGCGTGGTGGTCGACACCCCGCCGCCGGGCTTCAGCTATGTCGACGGTTCGATGCGCGTGGCTGACGACGACGGTGCGTTCGCGCTGGCCAGCAGCCAGTCGCCGTTGCGCATCGGTGCGGTGGACATCGCGGTGGGTCGCAGCGCGACCATCACCTACCTGTTGCGGGTGGGTGCCGGCGTGCGCGCGGGCAACCACGTGAACCAGGCCGTGGCCACGGCTGACGATGGCACGCCGCTGTCGAACATCGCCACCGCCGAGGTGGCCATGGATGCCGATCCGTTGCTGGAAGACAGCCTGGTGTTCGGCACCGTGTTCGATGACCGCGACGGTGATGGCTGGCAGGACAGTGCCGAGCTGAGCGGCGTGCGTGTGCAGGGCGGGTTCGCTGCTGCGGCCTACGTGCCGGGCTCGACCACGCTGGATCGTGGCGAAGGCCCGCAGCCGCTGGCCGATGCCAGCGCGCCGCTGCTGCACGGAGTGCAGATTGGCGTGGTGCATGGTCGCGCGTCGACGTCCGACACCGCCGAGGCCCACCAGGTGGTGCTGCGCCAGCGCCTGCGCGAACTCTCCTTCAGCGATGACTTCGTGCTGGAAAGCGCGCAGGGCCATCGCCTGCGGATGGACGCGCAGGGCGCCACGCGCGTCGAACGCAGTGGTGACGCCGGCAAAGGACTGACCGCGGCCGAGCCGAGCGTGCGCCGCGAGATCGCCCGTGTCGCCGAGGGCTACGAAGTGGCTTACGTGATCGGCAACGAAGGTATCCAGGAGCAGGGCATCGCCGGTGTGCGTCTGGCCACGGTGGAAGGCCTGCTGGTCGAGACCGATCCGTTCGGTCGCTACCACTTGGCTGACGTGCACGGTGGTGACGCGCGCCTCGGCCGCAACTTCATCATCAAGCTGGACCCGGCGACGGTGCCGGCCGGTGCTGAACTGACCACCGAGAATCCGCTGCTGCGGCGGGTGACGCAGGGCATGCCGACCCGCTTCAGCTTCGGTGTACGCCTACCGCGATCGCCGCAGGCCGCCGCCGAGCGCATGGAGATCGCGCTGGGCGAGGTGCTGTTTGCATCGGGCAGCCGCGAGCTGCAGGCCAGCTATCGCCCGGTGCTGAAGAAGATGGCCGAAGTGGTGGACCGCTACCAGGGCGGCGACGTGGTGATTGCTGCCAACGGCGAAAGTCAGGCGCTGGCCTTCGCCCGCGCAGCGGCGGTGCGCGACGCACTGCAGGCCGAGGTTGCGGAAAGTGCGCGTGCGGGCCTGACCGTGCAGCTGCGCACCGATGTACGTGATCCGCACTCGCTGCTGGCCGGAGTGGATGCCGGTGGCGCGCTGCTGGGCAACGTGCTGTTCGACACCGACAAGGCCACCGTACGCGACGAGTTCAAGCCGTTGCTGGCCGCCATCGCCGCGCGCCTGGAAAAACTGGGCGGCGGCCAGGTCAGCCTGGTTGGTCACACCGATGTGCGCGGCAGCCATGCCTACAACCAGGCGCTGGGCCTGCGCCGTGCCAACGCCGTGTTCGAGGTGCTGCGCAGCCAGCTCAGCCCCGCCGTGCAGCAGCGCCTGCGCGTCCGCAACGAGGAGAGCGCCGCCACCCGTGCGGCCGCCCGCCAACAGGAGGCACGCCGATGAGCGCGCATCACTCTGCCGCCCACCGTGCGGCCCGCCTGCCGCGCGCTGCGCTGTACCAGGCCCTGCTGCTCGGCCTGGCCGGTGCCGCCCAGGCCGCGCCGCCCGCCGTCGAGCCGGCGCCGATCCGTTGTGACGGCACCCAGTGCAACGCCGAGGGCAAACTGTTGTTCAGCCTGCGCTCGCGCAGTTACGACGAGCCGGTGACCAAGGGCACCTCGACGCGTTCCAGTTCGGAGGACCTGCAACCGGACCGCCGGGTCAGCCTGGCGATCGATGAGCCGGGCAAGGCCACCGTGCGCGGCGAGTTCATGATCCGCCTGCCGGAAGGCGGCGCGATCTGGGCCACCGAAGATCCGGCGATGGGCCAGCCGGAACTGTCGGTCTCCGCACCGGGCATGGTCGCCTTCGACGAAGGCCGGATCGTGCGGCCGGTCGAGTTCTACGTGCGTGGCAACTACACCGCCTTCATCCAGCGCCTGGAGGTCAGCGTCTACCGTGGCAGCGACACGGATCGCGTAGCAGCACTGGCGACGTTCGAACTGCCGGTGGCCGCCGTTGCCCAGGGCGTGTGGGATGGCGCGTTGCCGGCCTCGACACCGCTGCGTCGCGGCGACCGGCTGGTCTACGTGCTGCGCGCCTTTGATGCCGAGGGCAATGCCGATGAAACCACCGCGCAGTCGATGCAGCTGGTGACGCCGGCGGAATTCGAGCGCGGCAACCAGCAGTTGCGTGACGCGCTGGAAGACCGCCGCGGTACCTCGGTGGACGCCAACCAGGCCGCGTCGTTGTCACTGCTGCAGAAGGTGTTCGATGGCAATGGCCTGCGCCAGCAGAACATCCCGGTGTACGGCTCGCGGGTGCGCCTGCGCGGCCGCGACCTGCCGCTGGGGGCGTCGCTGAAGATCAACGGCGACAGCTATCCGCTGGACCAGGATCGCAAATTCGCCGCCGAGTACCTGATGCCGATCGGCCATCATGCGTTCGACGTACGCGTGGAGCGACCGGATGCGCCGGCCATCGCGCGCACGCTGGAAGTCGATGTCAGCGGCCAGTACCTGTTCGGCGTCGGCCTGGCCGACATCACCGTGTACCAGAACAAGGCCAGTGGGGCAGGGCAGGACCTCGCCCGCGGCGAGCGCAATGATGACGTGCTCAGCGATGGCCGCCTGGCCTTCTACCTGAAGGCCAAGACCCGTGGCCGCTACCTGCTGACCGCACAGGCCGATACCCAGAACCGTCCGCTGGACGAGCTGTTCACGGGGTTCACCACGGCCGATCCGCGCGACCTGTTCCGCAGCCTGGACCCGGACCTGTACTACCCGACCTACGGCGATGACTCGCTGACCCAGCGTGATGTCGACAGCATGGGCCGGTTCTACCTGCGCATGGAC
This sequence comes from Stenotrophomonas sp. DDT-1, assembly GCF_001580555.1. Taxonomy (NCBI): domain Bacteria; kingdom Pseudomonadati; phylum Pseudomonadota; class Gammaproteobacteria; order Lysobacterales; family Lysobacteraceae; genus Stenotrophomonas; species Stenotrophomonas sp. DDT-1. Next base: position 46,179 of record NZ_LEKR01000001.1, on the reverse strand, counting down.
TGGGACAAGAACCAGGCGCTGTGGGGCAACTACAATACCGGCCTGACCGGCACCGAGTACGCGCAGTATGTGCGTTCGCTGTACGGTGCGGCGCTGTCGTGGCGTTCGCGTGGTGCCAACGCCTGGGGCGATGCGCGCAGCGAGCTGCGCCTCTTCGGCTCACAGGCCGAAACGGCGCCGGGCCACAGTGAGTTCATCGGTACCGGCGGCAGCCTGTACTACCTGCGGCATGCCAGCATCCTCAGTGGTTCGGACCAGGTGGTGCTGGAAATCCGTGACCGCACCACCGGGCGCGTGGAGCAGCGCGTGCCGATGGTGCGCGGTGCCGATTACGAGATCGACGCCCTGCAGGGCCGCATCCTGCTGACCCGGCCGCTGGCCCAGGTGAGCCGCGAGAACCTGCGCCGGATCAGCCGTGACGTGCCGCTGGATGGCTATGAGCAGCGCCTGATCGTCGACTACGAATGGGTGCCGACCGGCTTCGACAGTGATGACATCACCGCGGGCTTACGCGGCAAGCACTGGTTGGGTGATCACGTGGCCGTCGGTGCCACCTACGTGGACGAGCAGCGCTCCGGCCAAGACTATTCGCTGAAGGGCGCGGACCTGACCCTGCAGGCCGGCCGTGGCACCTACTTGAAGGTCGAGCACAGCCGCAGCGAAGCGACCAGTGCGCCGGTGTTCTTCTCCGACAACGGTGGCCTGAGCTTCAGCCGGCTCAATCCGGAGGGGCCGCGCGAAGGCGAGGCGACCGCAGTTGAAGCGCGCATCAACCTTCGCGAACTGGGCTGGACCCAGCGCGACTGGAGCGCTGGCGCCTGGTGGCGCCAGGTGGACGGCGGCTATTCGGTGGGCCGCTTCGACACCGGGCAGCGGGTGCGCGAGCAGGGCGCCGAGCTGCTCGGCTACGTGACCGACGACTTCAGCCTGTATGCGCGGTACAGCGAGGCGCGGCGGGGCAACGAATCGTTGATCCAGGCCCAGGCGACGGCCGAATGGCGGATCGGCGAGAACGACCGACTGTCGGCCGAACTGCGTCGCGTGCAGGAAGACCGCGGTGCGGGCGGCAACGTGGCCGGCGTGCTGGCTGCGGCGCGCTACACGCACCGCATCGGTACGTCGCTGGATGTGTACGGCGGCGGCCAGCTGACCGTCGACGACGACCATGGCCGCTACGCCGACAACGACGCGGTGGTGGCCGGTGGCACCTGGACCTTCGCCAACCTGTCCACCATCGGTGCGGAAGTCTCGGACGGCGACCGTGGCACCGCCGCGCAGGTCAACGCCGAGTACCGGCTGACCCCGCAGCACAGCTTCTATGGTGCCTTCACCCAGTCCACCGACCGCAGCGAGTACGACCCGCTGTTCAGCCCCAACGCGCAGGATGGCTGGACGCTGGGCCAGCGCTGGCGCCTGTCTGATCAGGTCAACGTGTTCAACGAAAGCCAGTTCCTGAAATCCGGGCAGGAGTCCGGCCTGGCGCACACCTTCGGCATGGACTTCTATCCAGCGGTGGGCTGGAACGCGGGCTTCACCCTGAGCAACGGCAAGCTTGATGCCAGCAGTGGCCAGGTGGATCGCAAGGCGGTCAGCCTGTCCGGGGGCCGCACCGCGCCGGGCACCGAGTGGCAGAGCAAGCTGGAATGGCGTCGCGATACGGGCGCCGAGCGGCGCACGCAGTGGGTGAGCACCAACCGCCTCAGCCACCGCCTCAACGACAGCTGGCGTATCGCGGCGCGCTTCAACTATGCCGACACCGACGACGCGATCAATCCGGTGGCGGGCGCGCGCTTCGTCGAAGGCAATCTGGGCTTCGCCTACCGGCCGTGGGACAACGACCGCTGGGCGTTGTTCGGTCGCTACAGTTACCTGTACGACCTGTCGACGATGGGCCAGGTGAACGGCGTGGACTACGATCAGCGCACGCAGATCCTGTCGCTGGAAGGCGTGTACCGCATCGACCAGCGCTGGGAGGTGGCGGCCAAGGCGGCGCGGCGCGAAGGCGAGGTGCGTTATGGGCGCGGCACCGGCCCCTGGTTCGATTCGGCTACCAACTTTGCTTCGGGCCAGCTGCGCTATGACCTGTACTACCAGTGGCACGGCCTGCTGGAGTATCGCCTGCTGGATGTCCGCGACGGCGGCAGCAGGCAGGGTTGGCTGGCCGGTGTCGATCGCGATATCGGCCGCAACTTCCGCGTGGGTGTGGGCTACAACTTCACCGACTTCAGCGATGACCTGACCAGGTTCGATTACACCCATCGCGGGTGGTACCTGAACCTGGTGGGACGCTATTGAGGAGCGCAGCCGGGCATGGGCCCGGCTCTACAGGAACGGATACGCCGGGCCACGCCCGGCGACGGATCATTCCTGCCTGAGCAGTTCAACCAGCTGGCGCAGGCGATAGGGCTTGGGCAGGAACTCCACCTGCTCCGGAAGCGGCGGCAGCTGCGAACGTGCGTAGCCGGATGACAGGATCATCCGCGCCTGTGGTTGTTCGCGGGCGACGTGCTCGCTCAGCTCGATTCCGGACATGCCATTGGGCATGCTGACATCGCTGAACACCACGTCGAAGCGTGCGTCGCCCTTCAGCAACGCAGCGGCTTCATGCCCGTCGGCGGTGGTGGACACCTCGATGCCGAAATCGCGCAGGGCCATGCCGATCATCTCGCGCAGATCGTTCTGGTCCTCCACCATCAGTACGCGGATCGGGTCATCGGTCATGGGTAAATTCCTCGGTTGCGGGTAGCAGAAGGCTGACCGTGGTGCCGACACCGGGCGTGGTGGACACATCGACGAAGCCGCCGCTCTGGGTAGTGAATCCGAACACCTGGCTCAGGCCCAGGCCGCTGCCCTTGCCGATGTCCTTGGTGGTGAAGAAGGGCTCGCTGGCCCGCTCGGCGATGTCGGCGGCCATGCCGTGGCCTTCGTCGCAGACGCTGAGGGTGACATAGCCGCGTTGCAGCGTGGTGTCCGCATCCGGGTCGAGGCGATGTTCCAACGCGGTGCCGATCAGGATGCGGCCGCCATCGGCGGTGGCCTCCACGGCATTGGCCACCAGGTTCGCCAGGGCGGTCTGGAGCTGCATCGCATCGGTGCTCACCTGCGGCAGGCCCGGGGTGAGATGGGCATCCAGTACCACCGTGGGCGGGCAGGCGCGTTGCAGGTCCGGCAGCCACTGCCGTACCAGCGCATTGATGTCCACCGATTCCCGGATCAGGGTCTGGCCGGTGCTGAAGGCCAGCAGCTGGCGGGTCAGCAGCGCGCCGCGGTCGGTGGCTGCCTGCGCGGCATCCAGCAGCTCGGCTGCGCGTGCATCGTCACTGCTGACACGCAGCGACAGCAGGTCCAGGGCGTTGCCGATGGTGGTCAGCAGGTTGTTGAACTCATGTGAGAGGCCGCGGCTGAGCCGGCCAACCGTCTCGAACTGCTGGGTATTGCGCAGCGCACGCTGGGCATCGCGCAGCAGCCGCTGCGCTTGCCACTGCTCGGTGATGTCACGGGTGATCTTGACGAAGCCGAGCAGTTCGCCGGCTTCCACGACCGGTTCGATGACCACGCTGGCGCGGAACGACGATCCATCGCGGCGAACGCGCCAGCCCTCACTGGCGACATGCCCCTGCTGCGCTGCGACGCGAAGCAGGCGCTGGGGTTCGCCGGCCTCGCGGTCGGCGGCCAGGTAGAAGCGGCTGAAGTGCGTTCCCACCACTTCATCGGCTGAATAGCCTTTGATACGTTCGGCGCCCGGGTTCCAGCTGCACACGATGCCTTCAGGATCAAGCAGGTACAGCGCATGGTCGCGCACGCTGTCGATCAGCAGTCGCAGTTGTCGGGAAGGGTCCGTCAGCACGGACGTCGTAGAGGCGGCTGCGTCCACGTGTAAATAAGTGTTACCCCTGTGAGGGACGTGAAGCTAGGCACTCAAGTGTGAAGGATGCGTGCACACCTGACACGTGCCATTTGTCCTGTGCGGCTGAATGCGACACGGAGTACCATCTTCCACCCTTTGCCTTCTGGAACCGACCTGCATGCGTCCTGGTGCGACTACGCGTGACCGCTGGATCTGGATGACGTCCGCCGTGCTGCTGGCCGCGACCATCGCGTTGGAACTGGTCGTTCCGCTCGGCTACGCGGTATGGCTGGCCTACTTCCTCGCGGTCGGCGTGACGGTATTCCAGCGCAGTGCACGCGCGCCGTTCGTGGTCGCGGTGATCGCCTGTGTCCTGCTGGTGATCGGCTTCAACGTTGCGCCAGCCAGCAACAATTCGTCGTTCTCGCTTGTCAACCGTACCGTCGGTGGCTGCGCCTTCCTGATGATCGCACTGATCGTCTCGCGCGCGATCCAGGCCCGGCGCCAGGCGATGCGCGCGCTCTGGCTGCAGGAGGCCGAGAACGCCGTGGCGATGAGCCTGCGCGGTGACCTCGGGCCGGAGCAGATCGCCGAGGCGGCAGCAGTAAGCCTGGCCGGGCAGCTGGATGCAGAGGTCGGTGCGGTCTATCGCCTGGACGGCGGCCGCCTGCAGCTGACCGGTGGCGTGGCGCTGCCCTCCGGGACGCCGGCCTCCCTGGCCCTGCACGAAGGACTTGCCGGGCAGGTTGCCCGGGACGAACGCATCCGCCACCTGCACGGCGAAGATGCTGCCGTGCTTGAACTGCAGACCAGCCTGGGCCGGCTGCCGGTGCGCGAGCGCATCCTGGCGCCGATCAACAGCGATGGTGCGGTGGTCGGTGTGATCGAGCTGGGCCGCGCGCGGGCGGGTGAACAGCGTGATCTGGACCGTGAGCTGCTGGAGCGCTGCGCCGACACCATCGGCATGGCACTGCGCGCATCGCTGCTGCGTGCGCAGCTGGTGGTGCTGCTGGAAGAGTCGCAGCGCCAGGGCGAGGAGCTACAGGCCCAGCAGGAAGAGCTGCGCGTGGCCAACGAGGAACTGGAAGAGCAGAGCCGCAGCCTGTTGCAGTCGCAGAGCCACCTGGAAGAACAGCAGGCTGAGCTGGAACAGAGCAACGTGCAGCTGGAAGAGCGCACCCACGAGCTGGAGGCGCAGAAGCAGGCGCTGCTGGTCGCGCAGAGCCAGCTGGTGCGCAACAGCAACGAACTGGCCGCCACCTCGCGCTACAAGTCCGAGTTCCTGGCCAACATGTCGCATGAACTGCGTACGCCGCTGAACAGCTCGCTGATCCTGGCCAAGCTGCTGGCCGACAACAAGGACGGCACGCTGACCGAGGAACAGGTGAAGTACGCGCGTGCGATCCTGTCGTCCAACAACGACCTGCTGGCGCTGATCAACGACATCCTCGACCTGTCGCGCATCGAGGCCGGCCATGTCGAACTGTCCGATGAAGTGGTGGTGGTCGAGAGCGCGCTGCAGCGCCTGCGCGAGACGTTCGAGCCGATGGCGCGGCAGAAGGGCCTGGCCCTGCAGATCGAAGCCGACGCCCTGGCACCGACCCAGATGGTGGTTGACAGCCAGCGGCTGCAGCAGATCCTGAAGAACCTGCTGGCCAACGCGGTGAAGTTCACCGAGCATGGCAAGGTCAGCCTGCACGTGCGTGCCGGCGGCAACGGCCGCATCCGGTTCGAGGTCTGTGACACCGGCATCGGCATTGCCCGCGAGCAGCTGGACGTCATCTTCGAAGCGTTCCGCCAGGCCGATGGCAGCACCCGCCGTCGCTACGGCGGCACCGGCCTGGGCCTGTCGATCTCGCGCGATCTGGCCGAGCGCATGGGCGGCGGCATCCAGGTCGACAGTGAGCCCGGGCGCGGCAGCTGCTTCATCCTGGAGCTGCCGTTGCAGGGGGCGCCCGCGGCGAGCGCAGCCGACGCTGCCGAGGTCCCCGTGGCAGCGCCGCCGACGGCGCCGGCCGTGCTGCCGGCCGCGCCCGTACGCGCTGCGACCGCAGCAGCGCCGGTTACTGCGATGGCCGGCGTAGCCGACGACCGCGGTCGCCGCCAGCGTGCCGGGCGCCTTATCCTGGCGGTCGAGGACGATGCCACGTTCGCCGAAGCGCTGGTGGCGCTGGCCCATGAACTGGACTTCGACTGCGTGGTGGCGGGCACGGCGGAAGAGGCGCTGGCCCTGGCCAGCGAACTGCGCCCGAACGGCATCCTGCTCGATATCGGCCTGCCGGACGTGTCGGGCCTGAGCGTGCTGGAACGCCTGAAGCGCAACCCGGACACCCGCCACATCCCGGTGCATGTGGTCTCGGCCACGGACCGCAGCCAGGTAGCGCGCGAGCTCGGCGCGATCGGTTTTGCGATCAAGCCGACCACGCGCGAGCGGCTGGTGACGGCCATCGAACAGCTGGAACAGACCAGCCAGCGCGACATGCGGCGGCTGCTGATCGTGGAGGACGACAACGAGCTGCGCCACAACCTGGAACTGTTGCTGGGCCGCGACCAGCTGCAGATCGTCGCCGTAGGCACTCTGGCCGGCGCACTGGAACAGCTCAGTACGGTCACGTTCGACTGCATGGTGATGGACCTGTCGCTGCCCGACGGCAGTGGCTACGACCTGCTCGAGCACATGGCCGGCAACGACGATGTCGGTTTCCCGCCGGTGATCGTCTATACCGGCCGCGCACTCAGTCGCGAGGAAGAGCAGCGCCTGCGCCGCTATTCCAAGAGCATCATCATCAAGGGCGCACGTTCGCCCGAGCGCCTGCTGGACGAGGTGACCCTGTTCCTGCACAGCGTTGAGGCCAGCCTGCCCAGCGACCAGCAGCGCCTGCTGCGCGAGGCCCGCCGTCGCGACACCGTGCTCGACGGTCGGACGGTGCTGCTGGCCGAGGACGACGTGCGCAACATCTTCGCACTGTCCAGCGTGCTCGAACCCCTCGGCGTCACGCTGGAGATCGCGCGCAATGGACAGGAAGCGGTGGATCGGCTGGCCGAGCGCGAGGTCGACCTGGTGCTGATGGACATCATGATGCCGGAGAAGGATGGCCTTGCTGCGATGCGCGAAATCCGCGCGCAGCGCCACCTGCAGGACCTGCCGATCATCGCGCTGACCGCCAAGGCCATGCCGGACGACCGTGAGCGCTGCCTGCAGGCCGGCGCCAACGACTACATCGCCAAACCCATCGACGTCGACAAGCTGGTCTCGCTGTGCCGGGTCTGGTGCTCGCGGCAATGAACGAGCAGGCCCTGTTCGACCTGGAGCTGAAGGTGCTGCTGGAAGCGCTGTACCAGCGCTACCACTACGATTTCCGCAGTTATGCGGTGTCGTCGCTGCGCCGGCGGATCCGCCAGGCCATGCAGCGCTATGAGTGCGAGCGGCTGGCCGACCTGCAGCACCGCCTGCTGCACGAGCCGGACCTGTTCGCGCAGGCGATGCAGTTCTTCACCGTGCAGGTCTCGGAGATGTTCCGTGACCCGGCCTATTTCCGCGAGCTGCGCGAGCAGGTGGTGCCGGTGCTGCGCACCTACCCGTCGGTGAAGCTGTGGGTGGCCGGTTGCAGTACCGGCGAGGAAGTGTGGTCGCTGGCGATCCTGTTGCACGAGGAAGGCCTGCTGGAGCGCAGCATCGTCTACGCCACCGACATCAATCCGGCAGCCCTGGCCACCGCCGAGGCCGGCGCCTATGGCATCGACCGGATGGCTCAGTTCAGCCGGAACTACCTGGCGGCCGGTGGCACCGCCTCGCTGTCCGACTACTACGCCACGGCCTACGATGGCGCGGTGTTCGATCGCCAGCTGCGCCGCAACGTGGTGTTCGCCGACCACAGCCTGGCCACCGACACCGTGTTCTCCGAAGTGCATCTGGTGTCGTGCCGCAACGTGCTGATCTATTTCAACCGCGATCTGCAGGACCGCGCGGTAGGCCTGTTCCGTGAAGCGCTGGTGCATCGCGGCTTCCTTGGCCTGGGCAGCAAGGAGTCGCTGCAGTTCGGGCGCCACCACGGCGCGTTCGAGACCTGCTCGCGGGAGCATCGCCTGTACCGGAAGGTTGCCTGATGGCACTGCCGACACGACCGGCGGTGCTGGTGATCGGGGCCTCGGCGGGTGGGGTCGCGGCGCTGCAGGCGGTGCTCGGCGCGCTGCCCGCGGCTCTGCCGGCGCCGGTGCTGGCGGTGCTGCACCTTCCGCGCGATCGCAGCAGCCGCATCGCCGAAGTGCTGGCGCCGTACTGTGCGCTGCCGGTGCGCGAGGCCGAAGACAAGCAGCCGCTGCAGCCTGGCACGGTGACCTTTGCGCCACCGGACTATCACCTGCTGGTGGAAGACGCCGGTTCGCTGGCGCTGTCGGTGGACGCACCGGTGCTGTTTTCGCGCCCGGCGATCGATCCATTGTTCGAGTCGGCTGCGGCTGTGTTCGGCGCGCAGGTGCTGGCCCTGCTGCTGACCGGTGCCAGCAGCGATGGTAGTGAAGGGGTGGCCGCGGTGCGCGCCGCCGGCGGCCGCGCCTGGCTGCAATGTCCCGAGGAGGCCGAGGCATCGATGATGCCGGCCTCCGCCCTGCAGCACGCCGGCGCCGATGCCGTGCTGCCCCTCGAACTGATGTGCCGTCGCCTGAAGGAGCTGTTTGCATGAACCTGTTGCCGCCGGACCCTGCGCAGTCGCAGACCCCGGTCAACCTGCTGATCGTCGATGACGTGCCGCAGAACCTGGTGGCCATGCAGGCGCTGCTGCAGCGCGAGGGCGTGAACCTGCTGCTGGCCGGCTCGGGCGCACAGGCGCTGGAACTGCTGCTCGAGCATGAGGTGGCGCTGGCCCTGCTGGACGTGCACATGCCGGAGATCGATGGCTTCACCCTTGCCGAGCTGATGCGCGGTTCACACCGCAGCCGGGATGTGCCGATCATCTTCCTGACCGCCTCGCCGGACGACCCGCTGCGCGCGTTCAAGGGGTACGAAACCGGCGCGGTCGACTTCCTGCACAAGCCGGTGGCGCCGCAGGTGATCCTGAGCAAGGTCAATGTCTTCATCGAGCTGTACCAGCAGCGGCAGCTGCTGAAGGCGCGCAACGAGGCGCTGGAGCGCTCGCTCAAGCTCAACGAGACGATGGCGGCGGTGCTCACCCACGATCTGCGCACGCCGCTGTCGGCGATCCTGCTGTGTGCCGACAAGCTGGCGCTGGAGCTTCCTGCGGGCAATGACGGCGCGCAGCAGACCTTGAAGCACCTGGAGGCCAGCACGCTGCGCATGGCGCGCATGGTCGAGCAGCTGCTGGACTTTTCGCGGATCCGCAGCGGCGGGCTGCGCCTGCAGGCCAGCGCCTGTGATCTTGCCGAGGTCACGCGTGCGGTGGTGGCCGAAGCGGGCAGCGCCCACGGCCACGCACGGCTGCATCTGGATATGCAGGGTGATACCCGCCTGCAGGGTGATCTGGATCGGCTGGGTCAGGTTGCCGCCAACCTGATCGGCAATGCGCTCACCCATGGCAGCGAGGCGAGGGTGGAGGTGGACGGCCGTGATCCGCGCAGCGTGCTGCTGCGGGTGAGCAACGCGGGACGGATCGACGACGCGCTGCTGCCGCGCCTGTTCGAGCCGTTCAAGGCCAGCTTCCATCCCAGCAATGGCCTGGGGTTGGGCCTGTATATCGTCGATCAGTTCGTGCGCGCGCACGGCGGGCACATCGCAGCGCGCAATGAAGCCGGTCAGGTGGTGTTCGAAGCCCGGTTGCCGAGGCGCACAGAGGGGCTGCCGGCGGCCGCTACCTGAATTCTTCAGGAAACACCTGCGGGCACTGAGACGGACTCGTCCGTAGCTGCTACCGTGGGTGTACATCTTGTCAAGGAAGCGCCATGCCACTGCGTGCCATCGCCTACGTCAGCCAGGCGCTGCCGGATCTTTCCGCTGAACGGCTGCGGGCGCTGGTCGATGATGCAGCCCGTTTCAACAAGATGGCGGGCGTGACCGGTGTGCTGCTGCATGACGGTGGGCGATTCCTGCAGTACATCGAAGGGCCGCCGGATGGTATCGATTCGGTGTACGAACGCATCCTGCAGGCCGGTAGCCATATCGACATCATCGAACTGGCGCGTGGCCGCCTCGGCCAGCGCCAGTTTCCGTACTGGTCGATGCGCGCGTTGCCGGTGGAGGAGGCGCTGCTGCGGCAACTGTCTTCCAGCGACTGGTCAGGTTTCACCCGCGCGTTGCAGGGTGACCTGTCGGCGCCGACCCCGGTGGATCTGCTCGATCAGGTCGTGCAACCGGTGCTGCACGCAGGTTGAACCTGCGTGGAAGGTTCAGCGCGCTGCACTTCCGCAGTACGCGGCGTGCAACGCCTGCAATACGCCCAGCGCCGGCCCTTCCACCACCCGGTAGTGGATCGCCTGCGCTTCGCGCCGGGTCGCGACGATGCCAAGTCCGCGCAGCACCGCCAGATGTTGGGACAGCGCTGATGCGCTGAGCCCGGTCAGTGCCTGCAGTTCCGGTACTGGCGCCTCGCCTTCGACCAGCCGGCACAGCACGCGCAGCCGTGCCGGGTGGGCCAGGCTTTTGAGCAGGGCTGCAGCCTCGGCGGCGTGTTCGGCCATGGCGGCGCTGTCGAGCGGGGTGCGGGCCATGGTTGACCTTTTGTTTTAGAAGACGCTAATTTAGAAAAAGCTAATTCAAAAGGCAAGCGAATGAACGGGACAACTGGAGGCAGGTCATGACCGTGCCGTGGGCCGCCGTCGCGGGGGGCGCGTTGATCGGTGCGGCGGCGGTGGTCTTGCTGGCAACCACGGGCCGGGTAGCCGGCATCAGCGGCATCGCCGCTGGCAGCGTGCGCGCAACGCCGGGCGATCGCGGCTGGCGCTGGGCATTCCTGCTCGGCCTGCTTGCCGCTGGCGGGGGTGTGCTGTACTGGCAGGCCGTGCCAGGCCAAGCGCCCCGCAACCTGTTGCGCGACGCCTTGCCGGCGTGGCAGCTGATCGGTGCCGGCCTGCTGGTCGGCTTCGGTACGCGGTTGGGCAATGGCTGCACCAGCGGTCACGGAGTCTGCGGCCTGGCCCGCGGCTCAAAGCGGTCGCTGCTGGCGGTGCTGGTGTTCATGGCCTGCGCCATGCTGACCACGTTCCTGATCCGTCACGGCGGAGGTTTCGCATGAGCCGCGCGATGGTGGCCGCCGGTGCGGCAGGCGCGCTTTTCGGCGCAGGCCTGGCGTTGGCCGGCATGACCGATCCGCGCCGCATCCTCGGTTTCCTCGATATCGCTGGCGATTTCGATCCCACCCTGGCCTGGGTGCTGGCCTCTGCATTGCTGGTCAGCGCGGTTGGCCAGCGCTGGGTGCTGCGGCGCCCGCAGCCGTCATGCGCAACGCGCTTCCAACTGCCCGCCGCGCGCGCTGTCGATGTACGCCTGGTGCTGGGCGCGGCATTGTTCGGAATGGGTTGGGGCTGGGCAGGCTATTGCCCGGGCCCTGCCATCGCCGGGCTGGCGGTGGGATCGCGCGAAGCGCTTTGGTTCGTGCCGGCGATGCTTGCAGGTTTCTGGCTGCACGATCGCCTAGTTCGCCGGGGCTTCACCGCTGTATCACCCTGAATCGCGTCATATCCACGGATCACGGGGAAAGGAGGGCAACAACATGGCACGGATGAAGTGGAAGGAAAGGGCACTGCTGGCGGTCGCGCTGGCTGCCGCAGTGGCACCGGCGCTGGCCTGCACGCGCGCGGTCTACCTGGGCAACAACGGTGATGTGATCACCGCTCGCTCCATGGACTGGAAGGTCGATGTGGCGACCAACCTCTACGTGCTGCCGCGCGGCATCGCGCGCACCGGCCAGGCCGGGCCGAAGTCGCTGGCCTGGACGGCGCGCTACGGCTCGGTGGTGGCCACCGGTTATGACGTATCGACCACCGATGGCATGAACGAGAAAGGCCTGGTGGCCAACCTGCTGTGGCTGGTCGAATCGGAGTATCCGAAGCAGCGCGGCAACAAGCCGGGCCTGGCCATCTCACTATGGGCGCAGTATGTGCTGGACAACTTCGCCACCGTAGACGAGGCGGTCGCGGCGCTGCAGCGCGAGCCGTACGCGATCGTCACCGACAAGGTGCCGGGCGAAGACCGCCAGGCCACGCTGCACCTGTCGCTGTCAGATGCCAGTGGCGACAGCGCCATCGTCGAATACATCGGCGGTCGCCAGGTGATCCACCATGACCGGCGCTACCAGGTGATGACCAACTCACCGATCTTCGAGCAGCAGCTGGCACTCAACAGCTACTGGCAGCAGATCGGCGGCACGGTGATGCTGCCGGGCACCAACCGCTCAGCCGACCGTTTCGCGCGCGCCTCGTTCTACATCAACGCCATTCCCAAGGCGGAAGACCCGGTGGTGGCGCTGGCCAGTGTGTTCAGCGTGATCCGCAACGCCTCGGTACCGTATGGCATCACCACCCCGGGCGAACCGAATATTTCATCCACGCGCTGGCGCACCGTGGCCGACCACAAGCGGCGGTTGTACTTCTTCGAATCGGCACTGACACCGAACACCTTCTGGGTCGACCTGAACAAGGTCGATTTCGGCGGCAAGGTGCTCAAGCTCGATCTCGGTCCGGACCAGCGCAATACCTTTTCCGGCGACGCGCTGGGCCACTTCGTGCCCAGCGCACCGTTTGCGTTCCTCGGCGTCGACGGTTAGTTCGACGCCTGGCTGGACGCGGGATAGACCGCCTGGATCGTGCAGCCGCCGCGGGTGTACTGCGGCAGCGGCGCCAGCGCGTCGTTGCGCAGGTCACCATTCTCGAATCCGGCGGTGAGGATGCGATCGCCCGGATTGCCACAGATCAGGCCGTTCTGCATGCCGGAGTGGAAGCTCAGCTGTGGCGCACGGTCGAGCTGGCGGCAGTGGCTGCCAAGCTCCACGCGATAGTAGCGGTGACCCCCATTGCGATGCGGATTGGTCTCCACCAGCATGCCCTGCGGGTCGGACGACCACGCGCGCACGTTGCGCGTGGCAAAGCAGTACGACGGCGAACCACCGAAACTGCGGCGGATGTCCCTGCGCTCGCGGATGGTCAGGGCGGGCAGGGTGGCCATGCGCAGGCGGTCGCTGTCGCGGGCCACGCTGGCGTAGTCGCGATCCTGCACGGGGGTCACCGCGCTGATCGCGCAGCTGCGGCCATCGACCACCACACGCTCGCTGGGGCGACCGCAGGCCCAGCCGGCGGGTGCTTCAAGTTTCAGCGTGGTAGCACTGCGGACGCCGGGACACTCTTCGCTGAAGTCGATCCGATAGGCCTGGCCGGAGGCGGCTCGCAGGGCGATTGAACGCGATGACGCCTGCTCCACTTCCTGGACGCCGACCGCGTCCATGCAGTGCGGGGCCGGTGGCGTACGTTCCTGCGCGGAGGCCGAGGCGGTGAGCGCCAGGCCGAGGCTGATGGCAAGCACCAGGGACAGCCGCTGATGGGTCATGACCTGCACTCCCTGCGTTGGATGACGGATCGACTATAGCAGCGGTTTGCACGGCCGTTGTTACACGCGCACACTGCCCGGATGGGCGCCATCTTCCATCTGCGGCACTACGGGCAGGCCACCGGCCTGGACCGCCATGACTACGCGCAGTGGGTGCTGCCGCTGCAGGGCGAACTGCAGTTCGAGATGGAAGGGCGCGGCGGCCGGCTGGACCTGCTGCAGGGGGCATTTGTCGCCGCCGGCGAAGCACATGACCAGATGGCGGACGGCCCCAATGGTTTCGTGATCGTTGATTGTCCTCCAGGCGTGCTTGATGACGGCACGCAGGAGCATCTGTGCCGGCAGCGCTGGCTGCATCTGCCGCTGGCATTGCGTCGGCGCCTGGCCGAGGTGCAGGCAGGGCAGCCGATGCCGGCGCTGCTGCCGCAGTTGCTGCAGGTATTTGCACCGGCGGGCAGTGGGGCGCGCATGCAGGGCCTGTGCGCGGCGGTGCAGGCCGATCCCGGCCGGGCCTGGCCGGTTGCCCGGATGGCCGGATTTGTCGGTGTCAGCGAGGGCCGGTTGCACGCATTGTTCCAGCGCGAGTTCGGGCTGAGCCCGCAGGCCTGGCTCAGTGCGTGCCGCTTGCGTTGGGCCAAGCATCAGCTGCGCACCACTGCCGCGCCGATCAGCGATATCGCACTGGCTGCAGGTTATTCCGAGCAGAGCGCACTGACCCGTGCGCTGCGCCGCGAATGTGGCCAGACCCCCGCTGCGTGGCGCAGGGGTGCCGGCTGAGTTGTAGAGCCGAGCCGATGCTCGGCTGCCGTTGTCTGCACAACGGCGAATCGCAGCCGAGCATGGGCTCGGCTCTACAGAGGTGACAAGGCAGTAGCCTCGGTCAAGAGTGCCCACCGGCCAGCGCTTACACTGCGCGGCCCGTTCCATCCCCCCGGACAACCCGAATGCGCAACAACCCGATGGCCGTGGGCATCGCCAATGGCGTGGCCGCTGGCGCGCTGTGGGGCGTGGTTTTCCTCGCGCCTGCCGTGCTTCAGTCGTTCAATGCGCTGCAACTGTCCGCCGGCCGCTACCTGGTCTATGGCCTGATGGCAGTCGCCCTGCTGCTGCCGCGATGGAAGCGGCTGGCACCGCAGCTGGGCCGTGCCGAATGGATCGGCCTGCTGTGGCTGAGCCTGGCAGGCAACCTGGTGTACTTCCTGCTGCTGGCGACCGCCGTGCAGTGGGCCGGTGGCGCTGCGGCATCGCTGATCGTCGGCCTGATTCCGGTCGTGGTCACCCTGGTTGGCGTGCGCGAGCAGGGGGCGGTGCCGCTGAGGCAGCTGCTGCCGGCGCTGGGCCTTTGCGTGCTCGGCGTGGGACTGGTTGGCTGGGAAACGCTGATGTCCGAGCACCTGGCCACCCCGTGGCGGCAGCGCCTGATCGGGCTGCTGTGCGCGTTCGGTGCGCTGTTCTCGTGGGCGCTGTATTCGATCGGCAACAGCCGCTGGCTGGCGCGCCGAACGGATCTGTCCAGCCACGACTGGTCGCTGCTGACCGGCGTCACCACCGGCGGCCTGGCCCTGCTGCTGGTGCCGATGGCCTTCATCGGGCACACCGGCAGCCATACGGCGGCGCAATGGAGCGGGTTCTGGGCGATCAGCGCCGGCGTGGCAGTGGTGGCCTCGATCCTCGGCAACGCATTCTGGAACCGTGCCAGCCGTCTGCTGCCACTGACCCTGACCGGCCAGATGATCGTGTTCGAGACCCTGTTCGCGCTGCTGTACGCCTTTGCATGGCAGCAGCGCTGGCCCTCGCTGCTGGAAGCCCTGGCAATCGTGTTCCTGGTGGCTGGCGTGATGCTGTGCGCGCATGCCCATCGCACACCGCGGGCGATCGCCGAACATGCCGGCTGAATGCGGTCGTCAAGCGTGCTGATGCCGGCTTGGTCTCAGATGCAACCAAATGCCGGCACGTTGGCCGATGATCGCTGCATCGATTTTCTGCATCGCAGCACTTGACAGCGGCCGGGCGCACGGTGTTTTCTGTGCGCCATGGTCCTTGATGCCGCCCACGCCAGCCTGATCGCGCCCGCCATTGCGGGCCGTTCGACTGCGCCGGTCGCGACCATCACCACCATTACCACCACCACCGTCACCACTGCCCTGGTGCGGCCCGTCGTCTTCGTGTAACTCCCGAAAACCACGGCCCCGCACCTACAGGTGGCGGGGAAACTCGACACCTGCATGCGACGGGGCCTCCTACCGAGGTCTGCATGTCTTCCCACGCTCCCGCTCATTCCGTTGCCCCGGCCGACCTGGCTGCACCGTCCACCGTCGTGCACAAGTTCGGCGGCACCTCGGTGGCCGATGCCGAACGCTATCGCCATGTGGGCGGCCTGCTGCTGGCCCGTCCCGAATCGTTGCAGGTCACTGTTGTCTCGGCGATGAAGGGCGTCACCGACGCGCTGATTGAACTGGCCCAGCTGGCGGCCAAGGGCGATCAAGGCTGGCGTGAGGCCTGGCATGCCCTGCGCGCACGCCATCGCGGCGCTGCCGTGGCGCTGCTGGGCGAGCAGGTGGGCGAGACGGTTGAATGGATCGACGCCCGCTTCGATCAGCTGGCCGAAGTGCTGGCCGCGCTGGCAGTGATCGGCGAGCTGCCGCGCGAGGTGCTGGACCGTGTGCAGGGCTTGGGCGAAGTGTTTTCCGCACAGCTGCTTGGTACCCACCTGCGCGCGCTGGGCGAAGACTGCGCGGTACTCGACGCGCGCGATGTGCTTGTGGTCGGGCATGGCGAACTCGGCGTGGATGTCGACTGGGAAGCCAGTGCCGACCGACTGGCCAAGTGGCGCCTGCAGCATCCGCAGTCGCGCCTGGTTGCCACCGGATTCGTCGCACGCGATCGCGATGACCGCATCACCACCCTCGGCCGCAACGGCAGCGACTATTCCGGTGCGATCTTTGCCGCGCTGTTCAACGCTGACGAGCTGCACATCTGGACTGATGTCGATGGCGTGCTGTCGGCGGACCCGCGGCTGGTGCCCGAGGCGGTGCAGCTGGAAGCGCTGAGCTACGACGAGGCCTGCGAACTGGCGTACTTCGGCGCCAAGGTGGTGCATCCGCAGACCATGTCGCCGGCGATCCGCCTCGGCCTGCCGATTTTCATCCGCAATACGTTCCAGCCGGCGCATCCGGGTACGCGGATCAGCGCCGAGCGCTCGCCGCGCGGGCCGGTGAAGGGCCTGACCCTGAGTCCCGGCCTGGCCCTGCTGAACCTGGAAGGCACCGGCCTGATCGGCGTGCCCGGTACCGCCGAGCGCGTGTTTGCCGCCCTGCGCCAGGCGCAGGTGTCGGTGGTGATGATCTCGCAGGGTTCCTCGGAACATTCAATCTGCTGCGTGGTGCGTGCTGCCGAAGCCGGCCGTGGCCGTGATGCACTGCTGCACGCATTTGCGCACGAGTTGTCAGCGGGACAGGTGCAGCGCGTGCAGGTCAGTGAGGGCGTCAGCGTACTGGCTGCGGTCGGTGACGGCATGGCCGGGCAGCCAGGTGTGGCGGCGCGCCTGTTCGAGGCACTGGGGCGTGCGCAGGTGAACATCCTGGCGATCGCGCAGGGCTCGTCCGAGCGCAACATCTCGGTCGCCGTGGATAGTGCCGATGCCACCCGTGCGTTGCGCGCGGCGCATGCAGGCTTCTGGCTGTCGCCGCAGACCTTCGCGGTCGGTGTGATCGGGCCCGGCAACGTTGGCGCCGCACTGCTGGATCAGTTGCTGGCCGCGCGCCCGCAGCTGCTGGCCAAGGCCAATGTGGATCTTCGCCTGCGTGCGCTGGCCTCGCGTTCGCGCATGCGCCTGGAAGTGGACGGCCTGCATGCGGACTGGCGTGAGGCCCTGCGGGACGCGGGTGAATCCAGCGACCTTGATCGTTTCACCGAGCACCTGCTGGCTGCGCACCTGCCCCACTCGGTGGTGATCGACTGCAGTGGCAGTGCCGAGGTGGCCGAGCGCTACGAGGGCTGGCTGGCGGCGGGCATCCATGTGGTCACCCCGAACAAACAGGCGGGCGCCGGGCCGCTGCCGCGCTACCAGCGCATCCGCGCCGCCGCAGCGGCCAGTGGCGCGCGCTTCCGCTACGAGGCCACGGTGGGCGCGGGCCTGCCGGTGATCACCACGCTGCGCGATCTGGTCGATACCGGTGACGAGGTGCTGGCCATCGAGGGCATCTTCTCCGGCACGCTGGCCTGGCTGTTCAACCGCTTCGATGGCAGCCAGCCGTTCTCGCAGCTGGTCGCGCAGGCGCGGTCGATGGGCTATACCGAGCCGGACCCGCGCGATGATCTGTCCGGTGTGGACGTGGCACGCAAGCTGGTGATCCTTGCACGCGAGGCCGGCCACGCGCTCAGCCTGGAACAGGTACAGGTGGAAAGCCTGGTGCCGGCACTGCTGCGCGACGGCAGCGTGGATGACTTCATGGCGCGGCTGGGCGAGTCCGACGCCAGCCTGCTGCAGCGCCTGCAGGATGCGCGGGCGCGTGGCGCGGTGCTGCGCTACGTGGCACGGCTGGGCACCGACGGCGCCTCGGTGGGCCTGCAGGAACTGCCGGCCGACCATGCCTTCGCCAACCTGCGGCTGACCGACAACGTGGTGCAGTTCCGTACCCGCCGCTACTGCGACAACCCGCTGGTGGTGCAGGGACCGGGCGCTGGACCGGAAGTGACGGCGGCGGGCGTGTTCGCCGACCTGCTGCGGGTAGCCGCTGGCGAGGGAGCACGCCTGTGATCGCACGTGCATTTGCGCCCGCCTCGGTGGCCAATGTGGCGGTGGGCTTCGACATACTGGGGCATGCCATTGCAGGCGTTGGCGATACGGTGAGCGTGCGGCGTATCGATGAGCCGGTGGTGCGCATCGAGGCCATCCGTGGCAGTGCGGTCGAACTTCCACTGGAGGCGGCCGGAAACACGGCAGGTGCGGCGTTGATGTCGCTGCGCGCAGGGCTGGGCCTTGACTTCGGCTTCGCGGTGGAGATCGACAAGGGCATTCCATTCGGCTCCGGCATGGGGGGCTCGGCAGCCTCGTGCGTCGCTGCGCTGGTTGCTGCCAATGCATTGCTGGATGCGCCGCTCTCGCGCGAGGCGCTGTACCCGTTTGCCCTGGATGGCGAGGCCGTGGCCAGTGGGGGCCGCCATGGTGACAACGTGGGGCCGCTGCTGCTCGGCGGGCTGGCGTTGTGCACGGCTGACCGCCTGCTGCCGATCCCTGTGCCAGCCAGTTGGCACAGCCTGCTAGTGCACCCGCACGCGGTGCTGGAAACCCGTCTGGCACGCCAGGCGCTGCAAGGCAGCTATGCGCTGGGTGAATTCGTGGCGCAGAGTGCGAATCTTGCGCTGGTGCTCAGCGGCTGCCATCGCAGCGACGCGGCGCTGGTGCGCGCTGGCCTGCGCGATGTGCTGGTGGAGCCGCGACGGGCGGGTCTGATCGGCGGCTTCGAGGTGGCTCGCGATGCGGCGTTGTCAGCCCGTGCAATGGGCGCGGGCATCTCCGGTGCCGGCCCCAGCGTATTCGCCTGGTTCGAAGATGCCGACCAGGCCCACGCTGCCGCGGCGCCGGTGCAGGCCGCATTCGCTGCTGCCGGCTTCGACAGCGATGCCTGGGTGTCGCCTCTGGATACGCCGGGAGCCCGGCTGTGCTGAATCCTTCCCCTTTACTGGATACCCAACCCATGCAATTTGTTTCGACCCGCGGCCAGTCCCCGGCCGTCGGCCTCAGTGCGGCGATCGCTGCAGGATTGGCGCCCGATGGTGGGCTGTATGTTCCGCAGGTGCTGCCGGCGCCACGTGAGCTGCAGGCCGGCGCAACGCTGGCCGATACCGCCGCCGATCTGCTGGCACCGTTCTTCGCAGGTGATGCTCTGGAGGCAGCGCTGCCATCGATCTGCCGCGAGGCGTTTGACTTTCCGGTGCCGCTGCGTCCACTGGGCGGCGGTGACCATGTGCTGGAGCTGTTCCATGGGCCGACGGCGGCGTTCAAGGATGTCGGTGCGCGCTTCCTGGCCGGAACGCTGTCGCGGCTGCAGGCCGGTAAGGACCGCGACCTGACCATTGTTGTCGCCACGTCTGGCGATACCGGCGCCGCCGTTGCTGCGGCGTTCCATCGCCAGCCGGGCGTGCGCGTGGTGGTGCTGTATCCGGATGGCCGCGTGTCACCGCGGCAGGCGCATCAGCTTGGTTGCTTCGGCGACAACATCCAGGCGCTGCGCGTGGCCGGTGCCTTCGACGACTGCCAGGCGATGGTCAAGCAGGCGCTGGCCGACCGCGAACTGCAGGCGCAGGTGCCGTTGAGCTCGGCCAACAGCATCAGCCTGGGCCGCCTGCTGCCGCAAATGAGCTACTACGCGCATGCGGCACTGACCCATCATGCTGAAACCCGTCGCCGGCTCAACCTGGTGGTGCCGACCGGCAACCTTGGCAACGCAATGGCTGCGGTGCTGGCGCGTGCGCTGGGTGTGCCGATCGGACAGATCGTGCTGGCCACCAATGCCAATGCGGTACTGCCAGCGTACTTCAGCGGCGGCGACTACCAGCCGCAGGCCAGTGTGGCCACCGTGGCCAATGCAATGGACGTAGGGGCGCCAAGCAACTTCGAACGCCTGCGCTGGCTTTACCACGGAGATGATGCCGAGCTGCGCGCTGCGTTCCGTGCGTTCGCGGTGGACGACGTGACCATCCGCGCCACCATTGCCGCCGCGCATGCCAGCAGGGGCGAGCTGTTCTGCCCGCATACGGCTACGGCGGTGAAGGTGCTGCAGGACCTGCGCGCCCGTGGTGCCAAGGGCGACTGGGCGGTGGTGGCCACCGCGCATCCGGCCAAGTTCGAGGCCGTGGTCGAGCCGTTGATCGGCGAACCTGTGGCCGTGCCGCCGGCATTGGATGCGTTGTTGCAGCGGCCGGCACACGCCGAACCGTTGGCCGCCGATTACGCGGCGTTGCGCGAGGTGTTGGCTCCCATGTAGAGCCGAGCCATGCTCGGCTGCTGTTCGCGCACGGCGCGATGAGTCGAGCATGGCTCGACTCTACAATGCGCTTCGCGCAACACGGGTAGTGCCGGCCGCTGGCCGGCAACCCCATGAACTGCGAAATCCTCAGATCAACCCTTCACCCGCCAGCGTGCGCAGCCCGTCCTCGTCGAGGATCTCCACTACGTTCAGGTGGGGCAGGGCAATCAGCCCTTGCTGGCGCAGCTTGGTGAAGGTGCGGCTGACCGTTTCCATGGTCAGGCCCAGATGGTCGGCGATGTCGCCTCGGCCCATCGGCAGCGACACGCGCAGGCCGTCGCCGCCCAGCCTGGCTTCACGCGCGGCCAGGCGCAGCAGGAAATCAGCCAGCTTCTCGGCCGGCTGCAGGCGTGCCAGCGCCAGTGCAGCGTCCTGTGCGGCATCCAGTTCCTGGCAGGCACGCTGCAGCAGCTTGCGCTCCAGGTGCGGGAAGCGGCTGCGGAGCGCCTTCATCTGTGGCAGCGCGACGCGGCAGACACGGCTGTCGGCGATGGCTTCGATGTCGTAACGGTGATGGTCGCTGCCGCTCAGGCCCAGGTAGTCGCCGGGCAGCACGAAGCCGTTGATCTGGCGGCGGCCGTCGGCCAGGGTGCGTACCAGGCGCAGTGCGCCTGCAGTCAATGTATAGACATGGTCGCGTTCTTCACCCGTGCGGGCCAGCGTGCTGCCCATGCTGACCTGCTGCGAAACGGTGACCTGTTCCAGCGCCTGCACTTCATCGGGCGACAGCGCCGAGCACACCGCAAGGTGGCGAACCGAGCAGTGCAGGCAGTCCAGCGTGGTGCAGGACGGCGAGGCGGGATCGTTGGTGGCGGGCGGAGCGCCGGAAGGCCGTGACATGTTGCGGGGGCGTATCGCGGGCGGGGAGGGCCTTATGATACTTCAAGCGGCCGTTCGACCCTGCCCGAGGCGGGGGCGCTAGAATGTCGCCCCCTCCCACGTCCCGTTCCAGCAGGAGTTCCGCCCGTGATCAAGCCCCGTACCCCGCCCGGCACCCTTGAACTGCTGCCGCGCGAGCAGATTGCGTTCCAGCGCATGCTGGACGTGATCCGCCGCAACTACGAGCGCTTCGGGTTCCTGCCGGTGGAGACGCCGGTGTTCGAACTGTCCGACGTGCTGCTGACCAAGTCCGGCGGCGAGACCGAGCGCCAGGTGTACTTCGTGCAGTCCACCGGTGCGCTGGCCAATGCGGCCGAATCGGGCGACCGTTCGCTGCCGGAGATGGCGCTGCGCTTCGACCTGACCGTGCCGCTGGCACGCTACGTGGCCGAGCACGAACACGAACTCACCTTCCCGTTCCGTCGCTACCAGATGCAGCGCGTGTACCGCGGCGAGCGTGCCCAGCGCGGCCGTTTCCGCGAGTTCTACCAGTGCGACATCGACGTGATCGGCAAGGACAGCCTGAGCGTTCGCTATGATGCCGAAGTGCTGGCGGTCATCCACGCCGTGTTCTCGGAACTGCGCATCGGTGACTTCAGCATCCAGCTGAACAACCGCAAGCTCATGCGCGGCTTCTTCGAGAGCCTCGGCGTGGCCGAAGGCGAGCGCCAGCTGGCGGTGCTGCGTGAAGTGGACAAGCTGGACAAGCGCGGCGCCGATTACGTGCGCGAGACGCTGGTGGGCGAGGGCTTCAACATCCCGGCCCAGCAGGTCGAGAAGATCCTGGCATTCGTGGCCGTGCGTTCGCAGGGCCATGCCGATGCGCTGGCGCAGCTGGCCACGCTTGAAGCCGACGCCGGTTCTTCGGAGATCCTGCGTACCGGCGTGGCCGAACTGCGCGAAGTGCTGCAGCTGGTGCAGGCGCTGGGCGTGCCGGAAACCGCGTACTGCCTGAACTTCTCCATTGCGCGCGGCCTGGACTACTACACCGGCACCGTCTACGAGACAACGTTGACCGACCACCCGCAGATCGGCTCGATCTGCTCGGGCGGCCGCTACGAAGACCTGGCCAGCCACTACAGCAAGTCCAAGTTGCCGGGCGTGGGCATTTCCATCGGCCTGTCGCGCCTGTTCTGGCAGCTGCGCGAGGCCGGCTTGATCGATGGCATCGAGGCCAGCAGCGTGCAGGCGCTGGTGGCGCTGATGGACGAGCAGGGCATGCCGCAGTCGCTGGACATCGCGCGTCGGCTGCGCGCCGGTGGCATCAATACCGAAGTGCAGATGGAGCCGAAGAAGATCGGCAAGCAGTTCCAGTACGCCGCCAAGGCGGGCATCCGCTTCGTGGTGCTGGCCGGTGAGGACGAGCTGGCGCGCGGCGTGGTGGCGGTGAAGGACCTGGTGCGCGAGCAGCAGTTCGAAGTGTCGCGCGATGAACTGGCCAGCACCCTGCAGGTGGAGCTGGAGCAGTCCAAGGTGATGTAACGGCCACTGGCAGCATGCAACGCTTCAAGGAAACGCCCACCAACCGGTGGGCGTTTTCGTTTCCGGGCCCCGGCCGTCCCGACAGCTCGCGGCCAACTGTCGAAGGCGGGGTGGGTCCGGTTGAGGGGGCGTGAGCCGCATAAATGCGGCGACCGAGCTTACATGGGTGAGGGCGCTTTGCTTGCGAAGCACTGCTTCGCAAGCGCCCGAACGCACAGCCGCCAGCGGCTGGGCCGGGCCCCGGAGGGGTACTTGCAGCGCCCCCCTCAAGCGGATCCATCCCGCCAACCCTCGGAAACCAGCTTTGCTGTTGCTCTGGCTCTTGCCTCTGCGGGTGCAGGGCAGCAGCCCTGCCGTACCCCAACTGACGATTTGACGCACTGCGCAAGAATGTGCTAATGTACTAACGCGTTATTACATTGATGCATGGAAACAGCCCCGTGAAAGCCCGCCCCGAGATTGCCGCCAAAGACCCGAAGGCCGACCTGGAAGCCTTGGCCCTGGCCTTTGCCGCCCTGCGCGAGCCGGAGCAGGTGGAAGCCTTCCTGCGCGATCTGTGCACGCCGGCCGAACTGGAAGCCATGGCCGACCGCTGGAAAGTGGTGCCGTTGCTGCAGCAGGGCGTGCCGTATCGCGAGATCCACGAGCGCACCGGCGTGAGCGTGACCACCACCGGGCGGGTGGCGCGCACGCTCGAGCATGGCCATCGAGGCTATGCCGCTGCCATCGACCGCCTTGCTTCGCGCTGATCCGCGCCCCGTTCCGAACTTCGAGACCTCCCCCATGAGTGCAACCCAGGCAGCGCCGGCAAGAGACCGGCTGCGTATCGCCATCCAGAAGAGTGGCCGGCTGGCCGAGCCCGCCCGCAACCTGCTCAGCGCCTGTGGCCTGAGCTGGCGCGAAAGCCGTGACAAGTTGTTCTGCTACGGTGAATCGCTGCCGGTAGACCTGCTGCTGGTGCGCGACGACGACATCCCCGGCCTGATCGCTGACGGCGTCTGCGACCTCGGCATCGTCGGCCGCAATGAACTGGACGAGCAGGCCGCGGCACGCCGCCAGATCGGCCTGCCTGACGCCTATCAGGCGCTGCGCGGGCTGGGCTTCGGCCAGTGCCGGCTGATGCTGGCGGTGCCCGAGGAATGGCAGTGGCAGGGTCCGGCGCAGCTGGCCGGTACCCGCATCGCCACCAGCTACCCGGCCATCCTCACGCAGTGGCTGGCGGAGCAGGGCGTGGACGCGCAGGTGGTCGAATTGTCCGGTTCGGTGGAAATCGCCCCGCGCCTGGGTACCGCCGACCTGATCTGTGATCTGGTCTCCAGCGGTGCCACGCTGCGCGCCAACCAGTTGACCCCGGTACACAACCTGCTCGACAGCGAGGCGGTGCTGGCCGGTGCAGTAAGGGTGCCGGATGATGCACGCGCTTCGCTGCGCGCGATGCTGCTGCGCCGCCTCGACGGCGTGGTGCAGCGCCAGGACCGCAAGCTGCTGATGTTCCGCGCCAGCGAGGACCGCGTCGATGCGCTGGCGCAGTTGCTGGCCGATGCCGAGCCGCTGGTGCGGTTGCCGGCCGATGGCGGTGCGCTGCGCCTGCAGACCATGTGCCCTGGCCCGCTGAGCTGGCAGCGCATGGAGGAACTCGAGCGCGCGGGTGCGCAGGGCCTGATGGTACTGAGCGTGGAGCGGTCGCTGGCATGAACCGTCTGATCTGGTCCCGACTTGATGAGGCCGCGCGCAGCGCGGCATTGACCCGCCCGGTGCAGACCGTGGCGCAGCAGACCCGCGACGCGGTGGCGACGCTGATCGCACAGGTACGCACGCAGGGCGACGACGCGCTGCGTGCGATCACCGCACGCTTCGATGGTGTCGAACTGTCGTCCTTTGAAGTGAGCGAAGCCGAGTTCGCGGCGGCCGAAGCCGCTGTCCCCGCCGAACTGCGCCAGGCCATGGTGGACGCCGCCGAGCGCATCGCCCGCTTCCACGCCGCCGGCATGGGCAAGGGTTACGCGGTTGAAACTGCGCCGGGCGTAGTCTGCGAACGCATGCTGCGCCCGATCGGTCGGGTGGGCCTGTACGTGCCGGCCGGCAGCGCGCCGCTGCCGTCTACCGCGCTGATGCTGGGCGTTCCGGCACAGCTGGCCGGCTGCCCGCAGGTGGTGCTGTGCACGCCGCCGCGCGCCGATGGCAGCGCAGACCCGGCCGTACTGGTGGCGGCGCGGCTGACCGGCGTGCAGCGCGTGTTCAAGCTGGGCGGCGCGCAGGCGATCGCTGCCATGGCCTATGGCACCGCAAGCATTCCCGCCTGCGACAAGCTGTTCGGGCCGGGCAACAGCTTCGTGACCGAAGCGAAGCAGCAGGTCGCACAGGAGGGCGCCGCCGCCATCGACATGCCGGCCGGCCCGTCGGAAGTGCTGGTGATCGCCGATGCGGGTGCCAATCCGGCGTTCGTGGCTGCCGATCTGCTGTCGCAGGCCGAGCATGGCCCGGATTCGCAGGTGCTGCTGCTGACCGACGATGCCGCGATGCTGGCGGCGGTCGAGGCCGAAGTGGAGCGGCAGGTGGCCCTGCTGCCGCGCCAGCAGATCGCGCGCCAGGCGCTGTCGGCCTCGCGCCTGATCCAGGTCGATTCGCTGGAGGAAGCCTTCGCGATCAGCAACCGCTATGCGCCGGAGCACCTGATCCTGGCACTGCGTGATCCGCGCGCGTGGCTGGACAAGGTGCAGGCGGCCGGCTCGGTGTTCCTGGGTGATTACACCCCCGAAGCACTGGGTGACTACTGCAGCGGCACCAACCACGTACTGCCCACCGCCGGTGCCGCACTTGCCTACAGCGGCGTGAGTGTTGCCAGCTTCCAGAACCTGATCAGCGTGCAGAGCGCCAGTGCCGCCGGCCTGGCCGCGATCGGCGGCTGCGCGCGCATCATCGCCAGCGCCGAAGGCCTGGATGCCCACGAGCGTGCGGTTGCATTGCGCATGGAGTCCGCCGCATGAGCGCCGCCATTGATGACGTGCTGGCACTGGTGCGCCCGGATCTGCAGGCCTTCGCCGGCTACAGCTCGGCGCGCAGTGCGGTGGTGCAGGGCGAGGTCTGGTTGAATGCCAACGAGTCGGCCTGGGCCAATCCGGCCGATGCGGCTGGCAGCAGCCGGCGCTATCCGGAGCCGCAACCGTTGGCGTTGCGCGAAGGCTTGGCGGCGCTGTACGGCGTGACGCCGCAGCAGCTGCTGGTCGGCCGCGGCAGCGACGAGGCCATTGATCTGCTGGTACGCGCGCTGTGCGTGCCGGGTCGCGATGGCGTGCTGGTCACGCCGCCGGTGTTCGGCATGTACGCCGTCTGCGCGCGCCTGCAGGGTGCCGCATTGATTGAAGTGCCGCTGGTGGACAGCGAGGATGGCCTGCGCGCCGATCTGGATGCGGTGATCGACGCGGCCAAGGCGCAGGGAGCCAAGCTGGTGTTCCTGTGCGCACCGTCGAACCCGGCCGGCAGTGACATCGCTCTGGAGGAGGTCGAGCGTGTGGCGGTTGCGCTGCGCGGGCAGGCGCTGGTGGTGGTGGACGAGGCCTATGTGGAGTACGCGCAGCGCCCGTCGGCGACCACGCTGCTGGCCGCGAACCCGAATCTGGCGGTGCTGCGCACGCTGTCGAAGGCGCACGCTCTTGCTGCCGCGCGCATTGGAACCCTGATCGCCGCACCGGAGCTGATTGCTGTGCTGCGCCGCTGCCAGGCGCCGTACCCGGTGCCGACGCCGTGCGCGGAACTGGCGGTACAGGCGCTGCAACCCGCCGCGCTGGCCCGGACCGCCGAACGCGTAGCCACGGTGATTGCCGAGCGCGAACGCCTGCGCGTGGCGCTGCTGGGCCTGCCCGGCGTGCGTCGCGTCTACCGCTCATCCGGCAACTACCTGCTGGTCCGCTTCGCCGATGCCCAGGCCGCGTTCGATACGCTGCTGGCTGCGGGCGTGGTGGTGCGTGACCAGCGCGCCGCGCCGCAGTTGGGTGATGCGCTGCGCATCAGCATCGGCAGCCCCGAAGAGAATGACCGCGTGCTTGCGACCCTGTCGGCGCGGAGGGCCGCAGCATGACCCCGATCCTGTTCATCGACCGCGACGGCACCCTCATCGAGGAGCCGTCCGATTTCCAGATCGATGCCTACGAGAAGCTGCGCTTCGTGCCGCAGGTGATCCCGGCGCTGCTGAAGCTGCGTGATGCCGGCTACCAGTTCGTGATTGTCACCAACCAGGACGGCCTGGGCAGCGACAGCTACCCGCGCGCCAGCTTCGATGGCCCGAACGACCTGATGCTGCAGATCTTCGAGAGCCAGGGCATCACCTTCCGTGACGTGCTGATCGACTGCAGCTGGCCGCAGGACAATGCGCCGACCCGCAAGCCGGGCATCGGCCTGATGACTGGCTACCTGCAGGACCGCAGCATCGACTGGGCACGCTCGGCCATGGTTGGCGACCGCATCACCGACCTGCAGTTCGCCGACAACCTCAACATCCGGGGCTTCCAGTTGCGTACCGAACAGTTCGGTGGCGAGTGGGACTGGCCGGGCATCGCGCACGCGCTGGCCGACGCGCCGCGCACCGCCGTGGTCCAGCGCAACACCAAAGAAACGAAAATCCGCGTTGAGCTGGACCTGGATCGCGCCGGTGATGCGCGCATCGCCACCGGCCTGCCGTTCTTCGACCACATGCTCGAACAGATCGGCAAGCACGGCGGCTTCGCCCTCGACATCCAGGCCGAGGGTGACCTGCACATCGACGAGCACCACACCATCGAGGACACCGGGCTGGCCCTGGGCCAGGCCCTGCGCGAGGCGCTGGGCGACAAGCGCGGCATCGGCCGCTACGGCTTCACCCTGCCGATGGACGAGACCCTGGCCAGCGCCGCGCTGGACTTCAGCGGCCGCCCGTACTTCGTGTTCGAGGGCGAGTTCAAGCGCGAGCGGGTGGGGGACATGCCGACCGAGCTGGTGCCGCATTTCTTCCGCTCGCTGTGCGATGCCAGCGGCCTGAACCTCAACCTGCAGGTGCGCGGCGACAACGATCACCACAAGGTGGAGGCCTGCTTCAAGGCGCTGGCGCGCGCACTGCGCCCGGCGCTGGCCCGGCAGGGCACGGCACTGCCGAGCACCAAGGGGGCATTGTGAGCGACGTCGCGCTGATCGATGCCGGAGGTGCCAACCTGGGCTCGGTGCGCTACGCACTGGAGCGCCTGGGCGCGACGGTGCGGCTGGTGCGCGACGCGGACGGCCTGATCGGCGCGCAGCGGGTGATCCTGCCCGGTGTCGGCGCCGCCGGTCCCGGCATGCAGCGCCTGCACGCGCAGGGCCTGGTGGAACCGCTGCAGCGGCTGGAGGTGCCGCTGATGGGCATCTGCCTCGGCATGCAATTGCTGTTCGAGCGCTCCGAGGAAGCGGGTGTGGAGACACTGGGGCTGATTCCCGGCGTGGTGCGCAAGCTGGTGCCGGCCTGCGGCATCCGCGTGCCACACATGGGCTGGAACCGGCTGCTGCCACTGCGCGAATCGCTGCTGCTGCGCGGCGTGCCGGAGCGTGCCAGCGCCTACTTCGTGCACAGCTATGCGGCGCCGCTCAATACCCACACCGTCGCTGCCTGCGACCACGGCGGCCTGTTCACTGCCGTGGTGGAGCAGGGGCGTTACTACGGCGCACAGTTCCACCCCGAGCGTTCCGGCGAAACCGGCTCGCTGATGCTGCGCAATTTCCTCGAGGGCACTGCTGCATGAGTTTCATCGTCTACCCCGCGCTGGATATCCGCGATGGCCGCGTGGTGCGGCTGCGCCAGGGCGACTACGCGCAGGAAACCTCCTACGGCGACGATCCGCTGCCGCGCGCGCAGGCGTTCGCCGCGCAGGGGGCGCAGTGGATGCATCTGGTCGACCTGGATGCTGCACGCGCCGGTGGCTATACGCTGGCGCCGCTGCTGGCGGCGATCCGCGCGCACACGCCGCTGCAGGTGCAGACCGGCGGTGGCGTGCGCGGCCGCGACGACGTGGCGCGCATCCTCGATGCCGGCGCCGGCCGCGTGGTGGTCGGTTCGCTGGCGGTGCGCCGCCCCGATGAAGTGGTGGGCTGGCTGGAGGAATTTGGCGCCGAGCGCATCACGATTGCGCTGGACGCGCGCCAGGACGCACAGGGGCAGTGGCAGCTGCCGGTGCACGGCTGGACCGAGAACGCCGGGGTGACCCTGGATGACCTGGCCCAGCGCTACGCGCGCGCTGGCATGCGCCACCTCTTGTGCACCGACATCGCCCGCGACGGCATGCTGGCCGGGCCCAATATCGGCCTCTACCAGCACCTGTCGGCATTGCTGCCAGGGGTGGCGGTGCAGGCGTCCGGCGGCATCCGTGACGTGGCCGATGTGGCCGAGGCGCGTGCCGCTGGCTGCGGCGGTGCGATCCTCGGCAAGGCGCTGCTGGAACAGCGCATGGACCTGGCGGAGGCACTGGCATGTTGAGCCGGCGCATCATTCCGTGCCTGGACGTGCGCGATGGCCGCGTGGTCAAGGGCGTGCGTTTCCGCGACCATGTCGACATGGGCGATATCGCCGAGCTGGCGCAGCGCTATCGCGACCAAGGGGCGGACGAGCTGGTGTTCTATGACATCGGCGCCAGCCCCGAGGCGCGTTCGGTCGACGTTGCCTGGATCGAGTGCATCGCGCGGCTGATCGACATTCCGTTCTGCGTGGCCGGGGGCATCGACAGCGTGGAAACCGCGCGTCGCGTGTTGTTCGCCGGTGCCGACAAGGTGTCGATCAACTCCCCCGCGCTGGGCCGCCCGGAACTGATCACTGAACTGGCCGACGAGTTCGGCGTGCAATGCGTGGTGGTCGGTGTCGATTCGGTGCGCGAAGCGGATGGCCAATGGCGGGTGCGCCGCTTCAGCGGAGACCCGGACAAGACCCAGGCGGTGCCACTGCGCACCCTGGACTGGATTGTCGAGGTGCAACGTCGGGGCGCCGGTGAGATCGTGCTGAACTGCATGGACAGCGATGGCGTGCGCCGCGGCTACGATGTCGCACAGTTGCGGCAGGCGAGGGCCCTGTGCCAGGTGCCACTGATCGCCTCCGGTGGCGCCGGTGCGATGGAGCACTTCGCCGAAGCCTTTGACCAGGCCGACGTCGATGGTGCGCTGGCGGCGAGCGTGTTCCACAGCGGCGGCATCGCCATTCCAGAATTGAAGCGCTACCTGCGCGGACAGCAGATCGAGGTGCGGGATGTCTATTGAAGTCAGGCCTTCGTTGGACGCATTGCAGGCACTGGACTGGGGCAAGGGTGACGGCTTGCTGCCGGCCGTGGTGCAGGATGCCGATACCCTGCAGGTGCTGATGCTGGGCTATGTCAGCGCAGAATCGCTGGCGGCCACGCTGGCCATCGGCCACATGACTTTCTTCAGCCGCAGCAAGCAGCGGTTGTGGACCAAGGGCGAGCAGTCCGGCAACGTGCTGGTGGTGCAATCGATCAGCGTCGACTGTGACGCCGACACGCTGCTGGTGATGGCACGCCCGGCGGGGCCGACCTGCCACACGGGTGCGGAGAGCTGTTTCGACCAGGCGCCGAAGGACTTCCTGGGCGGGCTGGGCCAGTTGGTCGCGATGCGTGAGGCGCAGCGCCCGCCGGGCAGCTATACGACCCGCCTGTTCGAGGGCGGCATCCGCCGCATCGCACAGAAGGTGGGTGAGGAGGGGGTGGAGACCGCACTGGCGGCGGTTGCGCAGGATGACGAGGCACTGCTCGGTGAGGCTTCGGACCTGCTGTACCACCTGCTGGTACTGCTGCGCGCGCGCGGTCTGTCGCTGGACGATGCGCGGGCGGTGCTGGAAAAACGCCATCGTTGAAGAAGGCGTGCGGAGCAGCGCTCCGCACCTACCTGTAGAGCCAAGCCATGCTCGGCTGTTTTTCTTGAATGCAGCCGAGCGTGGCTCGGCTCTACAATACCGCGTCTCTTTCTGCCGGATGCCTCCCATGAAACTGCCTGCCGCCTGGCTGTGCTGCCTGTTGCTGACCTCGCCGGCCTGGGCTGCGGGCACCGTGGTCACCGGCAAGGTCTATCTGGAGCGTGACGGCAAGCCGGGCCGCGGTGCGACCGATCCGGGCCTGGCCGGGGTGCAGGTCTCCAACGGCGAGGCCATCGTCAAGACCGCCGCCGACGGCAGCTACAGCCTGCCGGTGCGTGATGGCCAGACCGTGTTCGTGATCAAGCCCGATGCGTATTCGTTCCCGAAGGCGGCAGACGGCCTGCCTTCGTTCTGGCGCCATTTCCGCCCGAACGGCTCGCCGGCGCTGAAGTACGGCGGCATCGCCGCCACCAGCGATGTCACCCGCAACTGGGATTTCGCGCTGCAGCCGGATCGCCGTGACAGCCGTCGCGGCTTCCAGATGCTGGTCTTCACCGACTCCCAGACCGCCAGCCTGAAGGACATCGGCTACTACCAGCAGTCGATCGTGTCGCCGCTGGTCGGCCAGACCAAGGCGCGCATGGGCACCACCCTGGGTGACATCGTCAACGACGATCTGACCCTGTATCCGGCAATCAACAAGGTCACTACGTCGCTGGGCGTGCCGTGGTTCCATGTGCCGGGCAATCACGACCTCGATTTCGATGCAGCCAGCGACGAGCATTCGCTGGACAGCTGGCGCAACATCTACGGCCCGGACACCTACGCGGTGGAAGAGGGCGGTGCCAGTTTCGTGTTCCTCGACGACGTGGTGTATGACCCCAACGCAAGGCCGAAGTATGTCGGTGGCCTGCGCGAAGACCAGTTCGCTTTCCTTGCCAGCTACCTGAAGGGCCTGCACAAGGACCGCCTGCTGGTGCTGGGCATGCACATCCCGCTGTTCGACGCCGCGCCGGGGCGCGAGACCTTCCGTCATGCTGACCGCCAGCGCCTGTTCGACCTGCTGAAGGACTTCCGCAACGTGCTGGTGCTCAGTGGCCACAGCCACACCCAGCAGCACGTCTACCACGGCAAGGCCGACGGCTGGAACGGTGACAAGCCGCTGCACGAATACAACGTCGGTGCCAACTGCGGCGCGTTCTGGTCGGGGGTGAAGGACGCCGCCGGCGTGCCGGACAGCACCATGAGTGATGGCACGCCAAAGGGCTACGCGTTGCTGGACATCGCCGCCAATGGCAGCTACAGACTGCAGTACCGGGTGGCCGGCAAGCCGGCCAGCGAGCAGATCGGCCTGCATGCGCCGAAGGTGCTGCGCCAGGGGGCCTATCCGGCGTGGGGTGTCTACGCCAACGTCTACATGGGCGAGGACGCCAGCGTGGTCGAGTACCGCGTCGATGGCGGTGCCTGGCAGCCGATGAAGCAGGTCAGCCAGCCCGATCCGCGCCTGATGGTGGAGAACGTGGCCGATGATCTGGCCAGCAGCCTGCGCGGCTACGACCGTTCGCCGGAGGCCACCGCGTCGCCGCACCTGTGGCGTGGCGCGCTGCCGACCGACCTGGCCGTGGGCAGCCACAAGGTCGAAGTACGCTCTACCCAGCCTGATGGTGCAGTGTTCACCGCCACCACCCGCTACAGCCTGCAGACGGCCCAGCCCTGATCCCCCGCATCTCCGCTCCAGCGAAAGGACCCCGCATGGATATCCGCTTCATGGCCGGCACCACGCCAGTCACCCTCAGCCGCCACTGGTTCACCGGTGCGATGCTGCTGCAGAGCGCCACCGAGAAGGTCTGGGTGCAGCATCCGCTGCATCCGGGCACCCACTTCTCGTTCTCGCTGGTACAGTCGTGGCTGCGCCACATCGCCGGCCATGAGGT
Source organism: Stenotrophomonas sp. DDT-1 (assembly GCF_001580555.1). Lineage (NCBI taxonomy): Bacteria > Pseudomonadati > Pseudomonadota > Gammaproteobacteria > Lysobacterales > Lysobacteraceae > Stenotrophomonas > Stenotrophomonas sp. DDT-1. The sequence goes on along the minus strand of NZ_LEKR01000001.1, from coordinate 13,658 downwards.
GCTGGTCGAGCGCACCCGGCCGCTGTTGTTCGCCGGCTTCCGCCCGCAGCGCCTGCGCGTGCTGGTGGATGGCGTGCAGGTGGCCGAACAGGAAGGCATGTAGGCCAACCTGAACCGCCGGCGCGCTAGGCAAAGCCGCCCCGATGCCTGAGAATCGGGGCGATTCAATCGATCCAAGCAGGCCAGCGTGACCATCGCAGCAGCGTCCCCGGTTTCCACCGACTCCGCCCGCGGCGGTCTTCCGCGCAGTCTCGTTGTCGCCGATGTCGGCGGCACTTTCGCCCGTTTGGCGCTGGCTGAAACGCAACCCGGCCAGGCACCACTGCTGGGCAGCCATCGCACCTATGCCTGCGCCGAGCATCCCAGCCTGGCCGCGATCCTGGCCGATTTCACCGCTGGCCTCGGCCAGCCGGTACAGGCCGCCGTGGTCGCCATCGCCGGACTGCTCGATGGCGATGTGTTGATCAATTCCAACCTGCCGTGGACGGTCTCGCTGTCGGCCACGCGGCTGCAGTCCGGGCTGCATGAGTTGCAGCTGATCAATGATTTTGAAGCGGTGGCGTTGGCCATTCCCTACCTGCAGCCTGACACCCTGGTGCCGCTCAATGGCGATGCTGACCCGGCGCAGGCGTTCCCGGCGCTGGTGCTGGGCGCCGGTACCGGCCTGGGTGCAGCATTGCGCTTTGCCGACGGCGAGCGTCCGGTGCTGGCCAGCGAGATCGGCCATGCCGCGCTCGGCGCCGGCAACGCGCTGGAACTGCAGGTGCTGGACAAGCTGCTGCAGCGCTGGCCGCACGTGGACAACGAGCGCGTGCTGTCCGGCAGTGGCCTGATGAACCTGTATCCGTGCCTGTGCGAACTGCGTGGCGTCACTCCGGTGTGGAGCAGTACCGAGGCACTGATCGGTGCCGCACGCAGCGGTGAGGATGCGCTGGCGGTGGAAACGCTGCAGGTGTTCTGTGCCTGGCTGGGCAGCCTGGCCGGCGACGCAGCGATCGCGGTGGGTGCGCGTTCGGTGTACCTGGCCGGGGGCATTTCTGCGCATGTGCAGGATTTCCTGGCCGATGGTCGCTTCCGTGAGCGCTTCCTCAACAAGGGCGTGCTGACCGAGGTGCTGCGCCAGGTGCCGGTATGGCGCGTGGAGCATGGCCAGCTGGGCGTTCTCGGCGCAGCGGTCTGGTACGCCGCACGGCAGCCCACGCACGACTGATCGGCGTGGCCGGCATCGGGCCGGCCGTGCATTGCAGACTGGGAGGGGAAGATGGTGGATCGCAGGCAGTTCCTGCAGGCCGGCGCACTGGCCGCAGGCATGGTGGCCTTGCCGGGCGTGCAGGCGCGCACGCAGGGTGGGGCCAGGGTGGTTTCGACCTGGGACTTCGGCGTGCCGGCCAACCAGGCCGCATGGAAGGTGCTGTCGCAGGGTGGCAGCGCACTGGATGCAGTTGAAGCCGGTGCACGCTGGGCCGAGAGCGAGCTGTGCAACCCCACCGTCGGCCATTGCGGCAACCCGGACCGCGACGGCGTGCTGAGCCTGGACGCCAGCATCATGGATGGCGATGGCCGTTGTGGCGCGGTGGCCGCGCTGGTCGACATCCTGCATCCGGTGTCGGTGGCCCGCAAAGTGATGGAGAACAGCCCGCACGTGCTGCTGGTGGGCGAGGGCGCGCAGCAGTTCGCGGTGCAGCAGGGTTTCGAGCGCAGGCACCTGCTCACGCCGCAGGCCGAAGCGGCCTGGCGCGAGTGGCTGAAGACCGAGAAGTATCAGCCGCAGATCAATGCCGAGCGCCGTGGTATTCCCGGCAACAGCGACAACCACGACACCATCGGCATGCTGGCGTTGGATGCCAAGGGCCATCTTGCAGGTGCCTGCACCACCAGCGGCATGGCCTGGAAGCTGCACGGCCGGGTCGGCGACAGCCCGATCATCGGTGCCGGCCTGTATGTCGACAACGAAGTGGGTGCGGCCACCGCGTCGGGCGTGGGCGAGGAGATGATCCGCAATGCGGCCTCATTCCTGGTGGTCGAGCTGATGCGCCAAGGGCGCTCGCCCGCACAGGCCTGCCGCGAAGCCATCGACCGCGTGGTGCGCAAGCGCCCCGAAGCGAGCAGGACATTGCAGGTGTGCTTCCTGGCCATGAACAAGCAGGGCGAGGTGGGTGCCTACGCGTTGCACCGCGGCTTCGTCTACGCCGTGTGCGATGGACAGCGCCAGGACGACCTGCGCGACTCGCCGTCGATCTATGCGAGCACCCAGGCGTGAGCACGCGGCTGACCCTGGAGATCGCCAGCAACTCGCTGGCCTCGGCGCTGGCCGCGCAGGCCGGCGGTGCCGACCGCATCGAACTGTTCGACAACCTGGCCGAGGGCGGCACCACGCCGTCGTTCGCCAGCATCGCGATCGCCCGCGAACGCCTGTCGATTCCGCTGTTCGTGCTGGTGCGCCCGCGCCCGGGTGATTTCCACTACGACGCATTGGAAACCGAACTGATGCTGCGTGACATCGCGCAGTGCCGCGCGCTGGGCTGCGATGGCGTGGTGATCGGTGCGCTGGATGTGCAGGGCGGTATCGACCTGGCGTTGTGCCGTGAACTGGTGCAGGCCGCCGGGCCGCTGCAGGTGACTTTCCATCGTGCCTTCGACGCGGCCCGCGACCTGTCGGCGGCGCTGGAGCAGGTGATCGGACTGGGTTGCCAGCGCGTGCTGACCTCGGGCGGCCAGGTCAGCGCCGAGGCCGGCGCCGATGTGCTGGCGGGTCTGGTCACCCAGGCGGCGGGACGTATCACGGTGATGGCCGGCGCCGGGCTGGGCCCGGCCAACATCGCCGCCGTTGCGCGACGGACCGGCTGCACCGAACTGCACGCCTCGGCCAAGGGCCTGCGCCGCTCGGCGATGCAGTTCCAGAACCCGGCTTTGCGCGGCCTGGACCCGGACTGGAGCCAGACCGCCACCGCCACCGTGGCCGCACTGCGGCAGGCGCTGGACGGCGCAAGGTAGCCCGCTTCTGCTGTAGAGCCAAGCCAACGCTCGGCTGCGCTTTGCGGCAAACGACATCAGCCGAGCACGGGCTCGGCTCTACAGTCGCACGCGACGACGCGGACAAAACCGTTCCGCGCGCGGTTGTCGCGATCGTGTCATTGACGTGTGCGCTGTTCTCTCAGCGATGTTTCGCAACCCTTTGATTGTTCTTGATACCTGCGGCTGATAGCGGCATTGCGTAGGGTGTTGCTGCATCGCCGCATGCCCGGCGCGGTTCAGCTGTGCTTTAGTTTGGATCGATCCACAGGGGAGGGGCTGGGACGGTCGTGAACCGATCCCGGCACCCGGATCAGCCGTCGTGCTACGCCACCACCTGTCCGCGCGTCCACACTTTCCAAGAGCAACCACCCATGGCTCAGTCCGTTCGCAAGCGTCGTCACCTGCTGTCCCAGGCACTGGTCCTGGCCCTGTTGCCCCTGGCCGCGGGTGCACAGGAAGCGGCCAGTTCGTCCACCAAGGACTTGGACGCGGTCACCGTTACCGGTTCGCGCATCAAGCGCGCCGCGGTCGAAGGCCCGGCCCCGGTCAACGTGATCACCGCGCAGCAGATCCAGAAAGAGGGCTTCGTCAGCGTGTATGACGCGCTGAAGACGCTCACCGAAGCAACCGGTACCGTCGAAGCCGCCTCGCAATGGGGTTCGCACACGCCCAATGCCAGCGGGCTGAACCTGCGCGGGATGGGCCCGAACCGCTCGCTGCTGCTGGTGAACGGCCGTCGTGTGGCCGATTACCCTCTGCCGTATGGCGGTGAAACCAATTTCTCCAACTACGGCAACATTCCGGCCGCAGCGGTCGAGCGCATCGAAGTACTGACCGGCGGCGCCTCGGCCATCTACGGTTCGGATGCGATCGCCGGCGTGGTCAATGTCATCCTCAAGACCAACTACGACGGCGACGAAGTGCGCGTGCGCGGCGGTACTTCCACCGAAGGCGGGCGCGACACCTGGGACCTGTCATGGGCCGGCGGCAAGACGGGTGACAACTGGAGCGTGACCTACGCGCTGCAGTACACCAAGCGCGATCCGTTGTTCGGCCGCGACCGCCCGCAGATGGACGATGCCGATGATGCGCCGTATGCGTCCTGGAACATGGAGCAGCGCAAGGTCGGCTTCCGCCCCACCTCGGGCCTGGCGTTGATCGATCCGACGACGGGCCAGCGCTTGGCGCCACCCACTGGCACCTGCGAGAAGTTCGACGGCGAGTACTACACGGCCGATCGACTGGTCTACAACTACGCCGCCAACCGCATCACCAACACCGGCCGCCTGTGCGGCATGAGCGCCGACTACGCCAACTGGCTGCTGACCGGTGGTGCCGAGAACGTGTCCGGCAACCTGTATGCCACCTTCGATTTCAGCAGCGACCTGCAGGCGTGGACCAACCTGGCGGTGTACCGCTCCGAAGCGATCTGGGGCACCAACCCGCCCAGCGTCTCGCTGATCGACGACGACAACGGCTATTACTGGGATGCCAACCGCAACCGCCCGATCCTGGGCGTGCGCCAGTTCACCCCGAACGAAGTCGGCGGCCTGGACACCCTGCGCAACACCAACCGCGAGCTGTCATGGGACTGGAGCGCGGGCCTGCGTGGCCGCCTTGCCGACCGCTTCGACTGGAGCGCCACGGTGGGGCGTTCCTACTATCGCGTGGAAGAACGGCAGAACGTGGTGGACGAGCAGAAGTCGTACGACTTCTTCCTCGGCCCGCGCCTGGGCACCACCGCTGACGGCGAGGCGATCTATGCGTTGAACGAATCGCGCTGGTGGAACCCGCTGACGCCTGACCAGTACTGGCAGATGGGCACGGTGGCCAGGAACCGCGCGTCATCGTGGGTCAACCAGGCCTCGGCGGACATCACCGGCGAGCTGTTCCAGGGCTGGGCCGGCCCGATCTCGTTCGCCGCCGTGGCCGAAGTCGCGCAGCAGGGCTATCACCTCAGCCCGGACCCGCGCGCCGGCATCGACTTCGATCTGCAGAACGTCGATCGCGGTGGCGGCGAGCGCACCCGTTACTCGGCCGGCGTCGAGTTCAAGATCCCGCTGCTGGAGAGCGTGACGGCCACCGCGGCGGCCCGCTACGACCGCTACGGCAACTACAAGGCCGATGACAGCAGTGAAGCGCTGGATATCGGCAGCCAGAAGGAGACCACCTGGAACGTCGGCCTGGAATGGCGCCCGGTCGAATCGCTGCTGGTGCGTGGCTCGTACGCCACCAGTTTCCACGCGCCGGACATGCACTACCTCCTGGGCCAGCCGAGCAGTTCCGAAGTGCAGACCTATGACCGCCTGCGCTGCATCCAGAGCGGGGCCTACCTGGTCAACAACTGCGGCGTGGGCAACACCGATGTCTGGTACACCTTCGACGTGAACCGGCGTGGCACGCCGCTGCTGCGTTCGGAAACCGGCGATTCGTGGACGGTCGGCTTCGTCTGGGACGTGATGCCCAACCTGTCGGTCAGCGCCGATTACTGGGCGATCAAGCTGGAAGACATGATCGTCGACGTCGGCGCCGACGAGGTGCTGGCCAGCGAGGCCGGCTGCCTGACCGGCAAGAACATCGATGGCACGCCGTGGGCCAATCCGGCCGGTGGCGACTATTGCGCCGGCATCCTGGCCCGCGTGAACCGCGACAGCAGCGGCCGCCTGGTATCGATCGAGCGCGGCCCGTTCAACCTGGCCAGCCGGGAAGTGCGCGGCATCGACCTGACTGCACGCTATCGCCTGGAAACCGCGCAGTGGGGCAGCTTCCAGCTGGGCCTGAACTACACCAACCAGATCTCGACCAAGGAACAGCGCTACGCCAACGACCCGAACCCGGAACGGCGCGACCGGGACCTGCGCAGCAAGCTGCGCGCGAGCCTGGCCTGGCAGCGCGGCAACTGGAACGCCAACGTCTATGCCGACCGCGTGGGCTCGGTGCCGGGCGTGCGCTATCACTGGGGCACCGACCGCCTGGACAATCCCGGCGGCTGCCTGCCGTTCGCCGACGGCTACGTGCCCAGTGACAGCCCGTCGCTGAACTGCCTGGAACCGGCACAGCTGCCGGATGGCTCGGCGAACCCGAACCCCAACGCGGGCCAGCAGACCTCGCGCTACTTCGGCCGGGTCGGGCCGTTCATCACCTGGAACGTCAACGTGGGTTACCAGGTGACCGAGCACGCCAAGGTCAATGTCTACGTCAACAACGTGTTCAACTCGGCCAGCTGGAACCACAAGGACCCGTACAAGCTGGACTATGACTTCGCGCCGACCCGGTTGCTGAGCGCGGTCGGCCGCGAGTTCGCATTGGAGTATGTGTTCACCTTCTGAGGAGACCGACCTCCGCCGCTAGATCCACGCCATGCGTGGATGCGGAAACGGGACGCCGGGGGCGGCGCTCCCTTCAGGCATGCGGACAGGCTGGATTTGACCTTCCCACGATGGCAAGGTTTAGCCTGTCCGCATCCAGAAGGAAACCCGGGAATCCGATCATGAGCACGCCGCGCGCCGCTGCCGCCCCCGCCAGCCCCTCCACCATCAGCCTGCCCATCGAGGGCATGACCTGCGCCAGCTGCGTGGGCCGGGTCGAGGCAGCACTGTCCAAGGTCGAGGGCGTGGGCAGTGTCTCGGTGAACCTGACCACCGAGCGGGCGGACATTCGTCCGTCGGGCCCGGTGGATCGCGCGGCGCTTGTCCAGGCAGTGGAGCGGGTGGGCTATGACGTGCCCGCGGCGACCACTGAACTGGCGGTGGAAGGCATGACCTGCGCTTCCTGCGTGGGCCGTGTCGAACGCGCGTTGTTGGCCGTGCCCGGCGTCAGCCAGGCCAGCGTCAACCTGACCACCGAGCGCGCCACGGTGCGTGGCATGGCGGACGTGGCTGCGCTGGTCGCCGCGATCGACAAGGCCGGCTATGACGCACGTGTGATCGAGGCGGGTGTGCAGTCCGATGATCAGGCTGCGGAAAAGAAGGATGCCGAGCTCGCCGGACTGAAGCGCGACCTGATCGTGGCCACCGCGCTGGCACTGCCGGTGTTCGTACTGGAAATGGGTTCGCACCTGATTCCCGGCATGCACGCATGGGTGATGTCCACCCTCGGCATGCAGGCCAGCGGGTACCTGCAGTTCGTGCTGACGCTCCTGGTGCTGGCCATCCCCGGGCGCCGCTTCTACCAGAAGGGCTTCCCGGCGCTGCTGCGGTTGGCGCCGGACATGAATTCGCTGGTGGCGGTGGGCACCGCCGCGGCGTTCGGCTATTCGGTGGTAGCGACCTTTGCACCGCGGCTGCTGCCGCCGGGCACGGTGAACGTCTACTACGAAGCGGCGGCGGTGATCGTCGCGCTGATCCTGCTCGGTCGCTTCCTGGAGGCCCGGGCCAAGGGCCGCACCTCCGAAGCGATCAAGCGCCTGGTCAACCTGCAGGCCAAGGTGGCCCATGTGGTCCGTGACGGCCGCGCGGTCGACATCCCGGTCAATGAAGTGCAGAGCGGCGACCTGGTGGAAGTGCGCCCGGGCGAGCGCGTGCCGGTGGATGGCGAGGTGGTTGGAGGCCGCAGCTACATCGATGAATCGATGATCAGCGGCGAGCCGATTCCGGTCGAGAAGCTGCCGGGCAGCAGCGTGGTGGGTGGCACGGTCAACCAGAAGGGCGCACTGACGGTGCGGGCCACGGCCGTGGGCGCGCAGACCCTGCTGGCGCAGATCATCCGCATGGTCGAACAGGCGCAGGGCTCGAAGCTGCCGATCCAGGCGGTGGTCGACAAGGTCACGTTGTGGTTTGTGCCGGCGGTGATGCTGGCCGCGCTGGCGACCTTCGCAGTCTGGCTGATCTTCGGTCCATCGCCGGCACTGAGCTTCGCACTGGTCAATGCGGTGGCGGTGCTGATCATTGCCTGCCCGTGCGCGATGGGCCTGGCCACGCCGACCTCGATCATGGTCGGAACCGGTCGTGGCGCCGAAATGGGCGTGCTGTTCCGCAAGGGCGAGGCCCTGCAGCTGCTGAAGGACGCGCAGGTGGTGGCGGTGGACAAGACCGGCACGCTGACCGAAGGCCGCCCGCGCCTGACCGATCTGGAGATTGCCGCTGGCTTCGATCGCAACAGGGTTCTGGCGGCAGTGGCCGCGGTGGAGTGGCGCTCGGAGCATCCCATCGCCCGCGCGATTGTTGATGCCGCGACCGGGCAGGGCATCACGTTGCCGGGCATGGTCGGCTTCGAATCGGTCACCGGCATGGGCGTGCGGGCCAGTGTCGAGGGTGCACGCGTGGAGGTCGGTGCCGATCGCTTCATGCGCGACCTGGGCGTGGACATCACTGCATTCGCAGCATTGGCGGCGGAACTCGGCACGCAGGGCAAGTCACCGATGTACGTGGCCATCGATGGACGCCTGGCCGCGATCATCGCGGTATCCGATCCGATCAAGCCGAGCACCCCGGCAGCGATCGCGGCACTGCATCGGTTGGGCCTGAAGGTGGCGATGATCACCGGCGACAACGCCGGGACCGCACAGGCGATCGCGCGCCAGCTCGGCATCGATGAAGTGGTGGCCGAGGTGCTGCCGGAAGGCAAGGTCGAGGCAGTGCGCCGGCTGAAGGCCACGCATGGGCACGTCGCCTTCGTCGGCGACGGCATCAACGATGCCCCTGCGTTGGCTGAAGCCGATGTCGGCCTGGCCATTGGTACCGGCACCGACATCGCGGTGGAGTCGGCCGATGTGGTGCTGATGTCGGGTAACCTGCAGGGCGTGCCCAATGCCATTGCGCTGTCCAAGGCGACGCTGGGCAACATCCGGCAGAACCTGTTCTGGGCGTTCGCCTACAACACCGCATTGATTCCCGTCGCTGCCGGCGTGCTGTACCCGGCCTGGGGCGTGCTGCTGTCGCCGGTGTTCGCGGCCGGTGCGATGGCGCTGTCCAGTGTGTTCGTGCTGGGCAACGCGCTGCGCCTGCGCCGCTTCCAGCCGCCGATGGCCGATGCCGCCGCTGCCGCCCACTGAAGGAGATCCGCATGAACATCGGTGACGCCGCCAAGGCCTCCAGCGTGTCGGCGAAGATGATCCGCTACTACGAACAGATCGGCCTGATCCCCGCGGCCGATCGCACCGAATCGGGCTACCGGGCGTATTCGCAGGCGGACATCCATCGCCTGCGCTTCATCCGCCGCGCGCGCGATCTCGGCTTCCAGGTGGCCGAAATCAGTGACCTGCTGGGCCTTTGGAACGACACCGCGCGGCACAGTGCCGACGTCAAGCACCTGGCCGAGCAGCACATTGCCGACCTGGAACAACGCATCCAGAGCATGCGGCAGATGGCCGACACGTTGAAATCGCTGATCCGTTGCTGTGCGGGCGACGAGCGCCCGGAGTGCCCGATCCTGGAGCGGTTGGGTGAAGACGATGAGGCCCCGCTGCCGGTCGATGCAGCGAAGACCGGCGCGGTGCGGCGGCGCGCGCGCAAGCGCTGAGTTTCCATGTCGCATGCAAAAAAGCCCGCTCGGTGACAGTGCAGGGGGCGGGCTCCGCGGTGGCAGAAGGCAGGGGATCAGGCAGTGCGCGGCGGGAAACCCGCATCGTTCAGCGCGGCGAACACCTGCTCCTGTGATGCGGTGGTCTGCACCTTGAGCAGACCGGTCGGCGGATCGGCCACCACACTGGCGTTCGGATCGATCTGCTGGATCGCGCGGGTCACGCTGCGCGCGCAGCCGCCGCAGGTCATGCCGTCAACATGGAATTCCATCTGTAGCTCCTTCGGTGCTCGTGAGGTGAAACCAGTGTGCACCTTCCAACGATGGCAGGGTCAAGCAGGTGGCTGAACGGCGGCGCAGGCACCCATGAAAACGGCAGCCGCCTGTACCAGCGCGGCTGCCGTGGAGGACCATTCCCGCCGGGGCGGGCAAGACGGCGCCGGGCCAGGCCCGGCGCTGCCTCAGAACTTCCAGTTCACGCCGAAGTACAGCTGGCGGCCGGCGTACAGGTTGGACAGCAGGCGGGCCTGGCTGTCGTTGCCGATGTAGCTGCGCAGCTCGGACTTGGTGGCGTTCAGTACGGCGGCGGTCACCGTCCAGTCCGGAGTGAGGTTGTAGGCCACGTTCAGGTCAAGCTGGCTGTAAGGCTTGGTGTAGGTGGTCATGCCATTGTTCAGGCCGCCGACCACTTCACCACGACGGTTGTACGAGGCGCGCGCCAGGAACTTGTCGTTCTCGTAGAACACCGTAACGTTGGCCTGGTTCTTGGCACTGCCGACCAGCGGCGAGGAGCCGATTTCCTCGCCATCCAGCACGATCGAGGCCAGGTTGGTGTCGTTGTAGGTGTAGTTGGCCTGCACGCCCAGTCCGAAGTCGAACGTGTACTGGCCATACAGTTCCACGCCCTGCGACACGCCATCGCGGCCGTTGGCCTGAGTCTCGTACTTCTGCACGGTGACCGACTGCCCGCCGACGTTCATCTGCTGGTCGCGCACCACCGGCACGGTGAAGTTGTCCACGTTCTTGCGGAACAGCGAAACACCTGCGACCGCGCCCGGCTTGAAGTACCACTCCAGGCCCAGGTCGAACTGCACCGCCTTGAACGGTTCCAGCGCCTTGTTGCTGCCCGAGCCGTACCAGCCGGGCGTGTCGGTGCCGCCGGTGACGCGGCGGTCGTTGGCGTACTCTTCGCTGATGTAACGCAGGCCACCGGGATAGGCGATGCTGGTGTAGCTCGGGCGCGCGACCACCTTCGATGCCGCGCCACGCAGCACCAGGTTGTCGGTGATGTCCCAGGCAATGTTGAAGCTGGGCAGCACGTCGGTATAGGTCTTTTCCAGCGACGACAGGGCGTACACCTTGTCGCGCACCTGCGGGTCGGGCAGGCGGACGAAGCCACCCTGGCAGCGCAGGTTCGGGTCGGCGGCCGGATCATCGCAGCTCATCGGCGCGCCGCTGGCGTTGTCGACGAAATAGTCGTTGAAGCGCTCGACCGAATCGCTGGACTGGGCGAACTGCTTGGTCCGCACCACGCGCACGCCGATGTTGCCGCGTACCCGCTCAGTGCGGAAGTTGGCCTGGAAGTAGCCGGAATGGATCTTCTCGTTGACGTCGTAGACGAAGTCTTCTTCGGTGCGGTTGTGCGAGCCACCGTAGGTCTTGTTCAAGTAGTCGATGTAGGCCGGGTAGTTGATGCCCGGGAACACGTTGGCGTTGAACGCGCCGGTGATGTTGCTGATCGGGTTGGACAGGAAGAAGCCCGGTTGCGCATCGCCTGCGGTCGGATCGCAACCGGCCTGGTAGCGATTGTTGTCATAGTCGGACGGATCCAGGCCCGGGCACACCCAATAGGTGTTGCCGGTGTTGCGGTGGACCTTGCCATCGCGGTACTTGGCGCCGAACTGGATCGAATCCAGCCAGCCGGCCTCGAACAGCTTGGTGACGTCGGCCTGGAAGTAGTTCTGCTTGACCTCGGTCTGCATCCAGGACGAATCGGTCGAGCCGGTATCGACTTCGGCCACGCCCGCCATCAACTGCTGCTGCAGGTCCGGCGAGAACTGCACCGACGGCGTGCCGGTCAGGTCCCAGGCGGTGTACTGGTTGCCGGACTGCCACTGGTTGCCCACCTTGCGGCGCGGCTTGGCCGACATGCGGAAATTCATCGACGGACCACCTTCGGACCAGGTGCGGCCGCCGGTGAACGAGGCCTTCCACAGCGGGCTGATATCCCAGTCGATGGTCAGGTCGGCGGTCTGCGACAGTGCCTTTTCCTTGCTGTATCCACCGGTGAGCTGCGGAGTGGGGATGGTGCAGTCGTCCGGGCCCCAGCCACCGGGTTCCAGGCCGGCTGCCGCTGCTTCTTCCTCACTGCAGTAATAGGTCTTTCCGGCCAGCTTCTGGTACTGCGCACCGGTGACAATGCTGCCACTCGGGTCGAAATCCAGGCCGTTGAGCAGGCGGCCGCCGGCCCAGTTGCCGTCCTGGTTGTAGCGGGCCAGGTTCCACTCCGGCACCTTCAGCATGTTCTGGGTGTAGTCACCCTGCAGCTCGAAGCGGAAGTAGTTCGCGGTCATCGTGACGTTGTCGACCGGCTTGAACTGGAAGGTCAGCTGGCCGCCCTTGCGCTCGCGCTTCTCTTCCTTCACCGCGAAGTTCACCGAGGTTGGCATGAAGAATTCGCTGTAGTTCTTGCCAGCCTGGTTGTTGAAGCCGGACTGGCCCCACCAGTAGTGGATGCCATCCTGCTCCAGCAGGTTGCCGTTGGCATCGCGGGCCGTGGTGCCATTGCCGTACCACTGGTAGTCCTCGGTGCTGGCTTCCATGGTGCGGGTGGTGCGCTTCTGCTGGGTCACGCCGACGAGGACGCCGAAGCGCTCATCCTTGCTGTGCCACGAGTACAGCGCGGACGCCTGCGGATCGACATCGTGGCTGGTATCGGAGGTGGTGCCCTCCAGATTCACGTAGCCGGAGTTGGATTCCATGTCCAGCGGGCGACGGGTATGCAGGATGACCGTGCCGCCGATGCCGCCTTCGTCGATGCGTGCTTCCGGCGACTTGAACAGCTCCGCGCTGGACAACATGTTCGATGGCAGCAGGGTGTAGTTGAAGGAGCGCGTCGCTTCGTTGTTGGTCTCTGACGAGGCGACGAAGTTGCCGTTCAACTGGGTCAGGGTCAGGTCCGGCGCAAGGCCGCGCACACTGACACTCTTGCCTTCGCCACCGCTGCGGGTGATGACCACGCCGGGCACGCGCTGCAGTGCGTCGGCCACGTTCTTGTCGGGGAACTTGCCGACGTCCTCGGCGGTGATCACCTCGACCACCGCGTTGGCGTCGCGCTTCTGCTCGAGGCTCTTTTCAATGGCGTAGCGGTAGCCGGTGACCTGGACGCTGTCCAGGGTGGTGGCGTCCTGCGCGCCGGTGGACGTGGCCTGTTGCGCGGCGGCGCCAGCCGGAATGACGGCGGCGGCCAAGGCCAGCGCGATGGCCAGCGACAATGCGTCCTGGCCGTGCGTACGTGTTGAATGCTTCATTCCCATCTCTCCCTCTCTCCTGGATTGATCCGGTGACGTGGCTCGGACAACTTGAATCGATCTAATTTGAAGTGACATTACGGGTGTCGCCATGTGGGTGGCAGAGCACCGCGCGTGGTGGCCTGGTACGTCCTGTTGCTGCTCCCCCAACTCCCGGCCATCGCAGTGTCGTTCTTGGATCGATCTAAGCGATGGGCGGGCGATTTTTAGCATGGGTCGCCCTTGGGCGCATGCTGCTCCGCAATATGGTACTGGCGTGGCGAAGGGATGACGGTTTGCTGAAAACAGTGAAATCGTTTTCGTGCGCAGGGGAGGGGGGCCGGCAGGGCTGCGCCCTGCACCTGCTTGAAGCCAGGGCAACGGCCAAAGCTAAAGCCAAAGCCAAAGCGGCTCTGGTTTTCTGCTGGTTTGGCGGGACGGTGTCGGATTGCGGGGACGCCGTAAACCCCCAGGCCGGCCCAGCCGCTAGCGGCTGGGCGTTCGGGCGCTTACGAAGCAGTGCTTCGCAAGCAAAGCGCCCTCACCCGGAAGTGACCCCCGGGAGTTGGACATCAGATCCAACCCCGAGGGATACATGAACAGATACGACGCGCGTTTCAAGCTGCAGGTCGCCAAAGAGGCCTGCAAGACCTCCACATCGGTCAAAGCCGTTGC